>JADLHM010000071.1 GCA_020848745.1 Deltaproteobacteria bacterium
CCTGCAGGAGGTCGACGATCGCGCCCGCGGCGCGCGGCCCGTGCCCGGAGAACGCGGCGAACCACGAGCGCAGACACGGCACCACCGCGACGTCGATGCTGCCGTCCGCGACCGGCAGCCGCACCGGGTCGAAGACGCGCGCGACGACGACGTGGTCGAGCCCGAAGGCGTCGGCCTGCGCGCGCACCACGCGCAACCGCTCGGCGACGGCGTCGAGTACCACCACCTGCGCCGCGCCGCGTGCGAGCGCGAGCGGAACGGCGCCCCACGTCGGACCGAGCACGAGCACGCGCGAGTGGCGGTCGAGATCCAGCAGCAGCTTCCACCCGGCGCGGGTCGGATCCGAGAGGTCCTGCAGGACGTCCTGCCAGGTGGCACCGGCGAACTTGGCGCGCAGGCGCTCCAGACGTCCGCCGGCCGGGCTCGCGAGGGTGCCGGCGAGCACCTCGCGCGCGAGCCGCCGCTCGGCCTCCGGCCATCCGACGATCGCGCAGTCCGCGATCAGCTCGGCCATCCGAGCGTCCTCGAACGAAGCCGGCCGCGGCAGCGCCGCCGCGAACCGCGGCCCGAGCACGTGGAGCCCGGCGTCGACGCGATACTGGAGCGCGCAGCGCGCGCAGGCCGCCCGCCCCCGCACGTCGTCGAGGGGACCGCGACACACCGGACACGCGAGCGGCTCGAAGCCGCCACGGTCCCCGAGGCTAGGCGAGATCAGGGCCATAGGCTTTCCAGCCGACCAGCTGCGGCAGGCTCACGTCGGAGGTCGCGAGGAAGATCGCGGTGAAGGCGATCGCCTTGACGGTGTACGCCGCGCTCGACGCGACCGCCGCGCCGACCAGCCCGTAGGCGGGGATGAGCGTGAGGTCCCCCGCGACCGTCACGACCAGGCCGGCCAGGGCCGTATAGGTGTTGAGCTCCGGCCGCCCGATGCCCACGTTGTATCCGGAGAGCACGCCGTCGGCGCCGTGCGCCGCGAGGCCGACGAGCAGGATGTAGAGCGCGGGCACCGCCGGCGCGAACTCGGCGCCGAAGAACGCGTGAATCAGCCGTTCGCCGACGACCGCGAGCACGAGGATCGCGGCCAGGTTGATGAGGAAGACGCGGCGGTAGAGGAAGACGCCGCGCACCCGCGCCTCGGCCGTGGACAGGCCCGCGATCAGCGGTCGCAGCACGAACGTCAGGCTCGCGGAGAGCGGCCGGAAGAGCTCCGCGACCTTGGACGCGACCGAGTAGCAGCCGACCACCTCGACGCTCGCGAGCGTCGCGAGGATCATCACGTCGAGCCGCCAGTTCAGCATGTTGGCCATGCGGCCGACGTGGCCCTTGATGCCGAACCGCATGGCGTCGCGCGCCAGGGCCGGGTGCAGGCGCGGCCAGGGTCGGATGCCGCGCCGCAGGAGCATGGCGGCGGCGAGCAGCACGCTCGCGACCGGCCCCGCCACCGCGGCCGCCACGACGAGCGTCATGTCTCCGATGCCCGCGAGGAGCGGCAGCAGCAGCGCGAGCGACACGACGTCGTCCGTCAAGAGCACGAGGTTCGCCGCCTTGAAGCTCCGCAGGCCCTGCTGCACCGAGTTCAGGTAGTCGCGCAGCAGGTTCATCGGAATCGCGAGCCCGACCAGGAGCGCGTCGCGGGCCGACAGCGTGCTGTAGAAGTGCGCGTGCAGGAGGTTGCCGGCCGCCCACCATCCGGCGCAGCCGAGCACTCCCAGCCCGAGCCCGAGCGCGACCGTGGTCTCCGTGATCGCCTGCACCGAGTAGCGCCGGCTTCCGATCAGATACGGATTCGCGATCGTCATGCCCGCGCCGAGGACCGCCGCGATCGTGCCGGGCAGCACGCGCACCAGGGCGAAGGTCCCCGCGCCGGTCGCGCCGAGCGCTCCGGCCACCACGACGGCGGCGAGCGCGGCCGTCGCCGTCGCGAGCAGCTTCGTGACGACCGTGATCGAGGTGGCGCGGACCAGGTTCATCGCTCGCGTCCCTTCACTCGAGCCCCGGCCAGACGAGCAGCGTCTTGCGGCCGTCGCCGTTGGTCCACGCCTGATAGAAGGCCCGGTTCAGATCGTCGGCGGAGCGCACCGGCACCGGCTCGCTCGCGATCACGTCGCCGAGCATCCGCTGGATGCGGGGATCGCGCATGCGGTCGAGGACCTGCTCGAAGTGCGACACGAAGCTGCGGTTGCAGCCGAGGAAGACGAGGCCCTTGCCGATCACCTCGCGGGTGTCGATCGCCACCGCGCGCTCGGACGGCCCGAACAGGACCGCGCACCCGCCCGGCCGGAGCGCGGCGACGGCCTGCGCCAGCGTCTCGCCGTTGGCGCTGCCCCCCACGCACTCGAAGGCGACGTCGATCGCGCCGCGCAGCCCGGCGAACGCCGTCGCGTCCTCGGCGTCGAGCACCGCGCCGACCAGGGCGGCGACGGCGCTCCGGCTCTCCCAGCCGTGTCCGGTCATCACGATCGCCTCCGGCGGCACCTGGTAGAAGCCGATCAGGGTGATCGCGACCATCTGCCCGATCGGCCCGTTGCCGAGGATGAGGTAGCGTCGATCGGGAAAGATCGGCGCCTTCTCGCAGCCCGCGAGCACCGTCGTGAGCGGCTCGGCGAGCGCCGCGACGCGATCCGGAACCTCCGCCGGCACCGGCACCACGAGCGACCCCGGATGCCGGAACACGCTCTGCGCCATGCCGTCGGTGTTGCTCGAGAGGTACAGGTGTTCGAGGCAGTAGTTCTCCCCGACGCCTCCCGGCCGGCACGCCGCGCAGCCCTCCGCCTTCGACGGATAGCGTTCCGGAAACGCGACGTAGCACGGAATGTTCGGCACGACCGCGACGCGCGTGCCGGGACGGATCCCGCCGCCCGGATGCGTCTCGACCACGTCGCCCACCCCCTCGTGCAGCAGCACGAGCGGCAGCTTCCGCGACAGCGCGGCGCGGTCGCGGGTGCCGGCGTAGAGCTTCAGATCCGAGCCGCACACCCCGGTCATGCGCGGCCGCACGAGCACGTCGCCCGGCCGCTCGAGGGCCACGGGGCGCTCGAGCGTCTCGATGCGAAACGGCTGCGTCAGCCGATAGGCGACCGCCGGATTCCAGCGTGAAGCTACCATCGGCTCCCGTCACCGGCGCGCTCGCGCTCGACCAGCCGCGACGCGAAGAGGAAGTCCTCGTGGGTGGTGATCTTGAAGTTCGAATACGAGCCTTCGACGACGCCGACCCGCCCGCCGGCGGCCAGCACGAGCTGCGCGTCGTCGGTCGCTCCGCTCACGTCGGATTGCGCCGCGCGCCGGTGCGCCTCGATCAGCACCTCGTAGCGGAAGGCCTGCGGCGCCTGCCCGTGGAAGAGGTAGGTCCGGTCGGGCACCCGCGCCATCAGGCCGTCGCGGCACTCCACGATCGTGTCGAGGGTCGGCACCACCACGTTCGCGGCGCCGACCTGCCGCGCCACCTCGATCGCCTCGACGATGACGCGCGGGCTCGTGAACGGCCGGACGCCATCCTGGACCAGGACGATCTCGCACGGCTCGATGGCCGCGAGCCCCGCGCCCGACGAGCCCTGCCGCGTGCTCGCGCCCGCCACCATGCGGCGCACCTTGAGGAAGCCGTAGGTATTGACGATGTCGTAGTAGAGCTGCTCGTAGCGCTGATTCACCACGAGCGTGACGTCGTCGACGAGGCCGAGGCTCTCGTAGGTCTCGAGGACGTACGCGAGAATCGGTTTCCCGTGCACCTGCACGAACTGCTTCGGAATGAAGCTCCCCGTGAAGCGGCTGCCGCTCCCCCCGGCGAGGATGATGGCGCGCACGCCCTTCCCCTTCGCGACGGTCGGATCCTTCGGGGCGTCCGCGGGGCGCGACGCGCCGCCCGCCCCTGCGCCGTTGCTCCCGGCGCCGCTTCCGTTGGCGGCGGCCTGCGGGCCGCCGCCGCGCTCGCGCGCGAAGGCCGCCTTGATGTGCTCGAGCTCGTACGTGGTCGGCATGGATTCTCCTTCAGAGCAGCTGCTGGCGCCGCGGGATCGCGCCGCGGCGGTAGACGTAGAGGAAACGCACGACCGCGCCCGCCGGCATGAGGAAGGCGAACGCCCACAGCACGGCCGCGTGCGCGCTCCCGATCCCGGGCAGCCCGGCCGGCACGAGCGCGTCGACGAGCCGGGCGATCACGACGTAGGTGAGAAACGCCGTCAGCCCGCGCACCATCACCAGCAGGATGCGCAGCCGTCCGCGCCAGCGTCCGCCGGCGCTGCGCTCCGGGGCGGCGACGTAGCGATCCTCGACGTCGTCGACCGCGCCGCCCTTGGCGCGGTACCACGAATCGACCGCGGCCTTGTCGACCATCAGGCCGAAGGCGGCCGCGAAGCCGAGGATCAGCGCCGTCGGATCGCCGACGCGCCGGTAGAACCCGAGCGCGGCGCAGAAGACGAAGAGCGGGAAGGTGATGCGGTCGGTGACGAGATCGTAGTAGGCCCCGCTGACGCTCGTCTGCTGGCGGCAGCGCGCCACCTCGCCGTCCACGTAGTCGAGCAGGACGTGCACGTGGAATCCGACGAGCCCGAGCAGCAGCACCCAGGGGGAGGTCGAGGCGAAGGCGGCCACCGAGGCCAGGCCGACGACGAAGCTCAGGGTGGTGATCTGGTCCGGGCGCAGCCGCGTGTGCAGCAGCACCCAGCGCGTGACGTGCACCGAGAGGCGCGGCATCAGAATGCGCATCTGCACGCCGGCGCGGAACTCCTCGCGCTTCGCGCCCCGCTTCACGTCGTCGAGGGTGAGCTCCATGGTTTCTCCGTTCATCGCGAGTGTCCTTCGGTCCCCGTGGCGGCCATGACCGAGAGCGGTCCGCGCCGGCCCGTCGGATCGGCGGCGTCGGTCTCCTGCAGCAAGCGCTCGATGTAGCGGTGCAGCCGGACGCCCGAATGACGGCAGACGGCGCGCGCCCAGCGCAGCGCCTCGCCACGCAGCTCGGGATCCGCGATCACCACGTGTCCGACGGACTGCGCGCGCAGGATGGACGAGAGCCCGTCGAGTGTCCCGAGCACGGGAAGCCGCCCGAGCTGGCGGCCTTGCAGCCGCGGCAGCGTCTCGACGAAGCCGACCGGCTCGACGTTCCCCATGCCGTTGCGCCGGAGATGGGTGATCGCGTGCTGCGCTTCCACGGCCGTGCCGCAGATCACGGCGCGTTCGGCGCGGCCGGCGCGCCGGACCGCGTCGGCGAGGAGCACGGGCGAAAAGCGAACCGCGGCGAGCACCGGCAGCAGGAAGAGGAAGCGCACCACGGCCGCCACCGGCGTCGCGGGAACACCGACGAGACGCAGCAGCACGTAGCTCGCACACGTCGCCGCCGCGCAGGCGCGCCCCAGAACCGCCAGGTCGTTCGCCCCGGTGCTCGCCCACCACACCGTCCGATAGACACCGAGCGCGCGAAAGGTCGCGAGATGCACGAGCGTGACGGCCGCCAGGCTCACCGCCGCCGACGTCCTGCTGAGGACCGGGTGGCCGCCGAGCGCGAGCGCCGCGCCTTGCGCGAGGAGCACCAGCACTCCGTCCGCCGCGACGATGAGCCAGCGCCGCCGCGCCAGGCGGCTCAGCACCGGCAGGATCAACCCGTTGCGCGCGGGCCGCAGCTCGTCGATGCCGAGCGCCTGGACGAGCCCGATCACCACGATGCCGAGGCCGAGCGCCAGGACGTCCGCCGGCCAGACCGGATTGTCGGCGGCCGCGAACGCGAGACCTCCGGTCACCAGCGCGCCGCCGTGCAGCCACGCGACCGCGCGGCGCTGGCCGAAGCCGAGATCGAGCAACCGGTGGTGGATGTGCCGGCGATCGGGACGAACGGTGTTGCGGAGGCCTTCCACGACTCCGGCCCCGAACGCTCCGTCTCCCCAAGCCGGAAGGCAGCGGGCGAGGAAGCGCCGCGCCATCGCCAGCAGCGTGTCGGTCGCCGGGACCGCGATCAACAGGAACGCGCTGAGCGGTCCGATGACGTCGCGGTGCTTGCCGGCGAGCGGCAGCACGGCGAGCGCGTATCCGATCAGCAGACTGCCCGTGTCGCCGAGGAAGATCGAGGCCGGGTGGTAGTTGTAGACGAGGAACCCGAGCAGCGCCGCACCGAGCACGAGCGGCAGCACGGCCGCGTCGATGTCTCCGAAGCGGAGCGCCGTCGCCCCGAGCCAGCCGAGCGCGATCACCCCGAGTCCCGAGGTCAACCCGTCGAGCCCGTCGCTCAGATTGAGCGCGTTGGTCGCGAAGACGATCCATCCGATCGTGAGCGCGGCATCGAGCAGCACCGGATCGAAGCCCCTGAGACCGGCGCCGGCCGCCCACGCGAAGAGCGTGAAGCGGAGGCCCGCGTGCACCGTGAGCGCCGCCGCGACGATCTGGGCGAGCAGCTTCAGGCCGGCGGGAAGGGCGCGCACGTCGTCGACGAGGCCGACGACCACGAGGAGTCCCGCCGCCATCCATACCTCGCGACCGAGCGCCGCCGGGGCGCTTTCCGTCACGAGGAGCGCCGTCCCCGTCGCGATCGCGATGCCGATGCCGCCCGCGCGGGCGATCGGTCGGACGTGCACGCGGCGCGCCCCCGGCTGGTCCGTGGCGCCGCACGCGGTGGCGAGCCGCCGCACGAGCGGCGTCAGCGCGACCGTGAGCGCGAAGGCGAGCACCAGCGCCGCGACGAGCGGAGTCACGACGTGACCTCGACGAGCACCCGCGGCGCGAACGCCCGCGCGCCGGACGCCGACGCCACCACCGGCGCCATGGGCGCCTGCGCTCGCAGCGCGACCAGCAGGGCGAGCGCGAACCACACATGGCGGAAATGGAACATCTCGACCACGGCGGCGTGCGCCGCGAGCGCCGCGACGAGGCCGAGCAGCGCCGCCGCCGCGACCGGCTCGTAGCCCCGGCCGCGGGCGGCGCGGATGCGAGCGACCTCGCGCCCCGCTCCGAGCAACACCCCGAGCCACGCCACGAGCCCGAGCGGCCCCCGCTCGGCGAGCATGCCGAGATACTCGTTGTGCGCGGAGTGGTCGCCGGCGATGGTATACGTTCTGAAATTGCCGGGGCCGACGCCCGTCGGCGTTTCGCGGACGCTCTCGAGCAGGCCCGCCCACACCTCGCGGCGCTCGCCGTATCCCTTCACGGCGCCGCCCCCGATGCTGCCGCGCGGCGCCGCGAACATGCCGAGCGACTCCTCCTGCACGCGCTCGAACGAGACCGCGAAGAGGGCGACGGCGCAGCCGACCCCGAGCAGGAGGGCACCGACGCGGCGGCGCGGCTGCGCAGTCGGCGATGCCAGCAGCGTGGCGACGCCACCGACCAGGAGACCGAGCAACGCGCCGTTGGACGCGGTCGCGAGCACGCCGGCCACGAGCGCGGCCATCGCCCCGTAGAAGATCCGCCACCCGGCCGCCGCCGCCGCCCACGCGAAGAAGAACGACACCATCAGGTAGTCCCCGAACATGTTCGGGTTCTCGAAGGTTCCCGTGGCCCGCACGTCGCCGGCGAAATGTCCGCCGAAGAGCCCGAGGTAGGCGTCGAGCGCGGCGAGGAGCGCCACCACGCAGGCGACCGCCACCCACGCGACCACGACGCGCAGGGGCCGGCAGTGCCGCGTGACGAAGTCCGCGAGCGTGACGAACCAGGCGTAGAGATACAGATCCTGCACCAGCGTGAGCACGGCGACCGAACGGTTCGCCGCGGACACCATGCCGCCGAGGCTGCCGATCAGGAGCAGCCACATCGCGGCGCGCAGCGGTAGTTCGATCGGCTCCGCACGGGTCAGGATGCGCGTCCAGTAGACGAGCAGGAAGCCCGCGTTCACGGCGTCGAGCACCGTCGTATGCGCCGGGCCCTGCACGGCGACGATCGGCGTCACCAGCGCCATCACGCCGACCAGGACGTCGCCGCCCCACCCGCTCTGCCGCGTCGGGACGCTCACCGTCGGCCTCGCTGCGCCACGAGCGGCGGAGCGGTCGCGAGTAGCGGGTCGGTCCCGTCGCCCGCCGCGTCGCGCGCGCCACGCACGGCCGCCAGCCCCCTCGACTGCAGGGCGGCACGATAGGTTTGCACCAGCCGTTGGGCGACGCGGCGCTCGTCGAAATGCTCGCGGGCGTGCGCCGCGGCTCGCAGACCCATCTGGGCGCGCAGCGCGGGAGCGGCGAGCAGGGCGTCGAGGCGATCGGTCAGCCGCTCGGCGTCACCGAGCGGAACCAGGTAGCCCGTCACCCCGTCGACGACCACCTCGCGGCTCCCCTTCACGTCGGTCGCCACCGCGGGCACTCCCACCGCGGCCGCCTGCATGAGCGCGCGCGGAATGCCTTCCTTCACCGAGGTCAACACGACCACGTCGGCAGCGGCCGTCAGTGCGGGGACGTCGTAGCGGTAGCCGAGGAACTCCACCGCATCCGCGAGGCCCGCGCGCGCGAGGTCCTCGCGGTACTGCCCCTCGAGCGGCCCGTCGCCGACCAGACGCAGGACGACGTCGTGCGTCCGCCGCAGAGTCGCCAGCGCCCGGAACAGCATGGGGTGGTTCTTCACCGGCTCGATCCGGCCGACGCAGAGCAGGACCAAGCGGGGGTTCGTCGGCGGCGCGGACCGCTGGGCGAAGCGCTCCAGATTGATCCCGTTGCCGACGTAGTGGATGCCGTGGCGGGGGCGCAGCCCGATCGCGCGCGCCACCTCGATCTCCTCGCGGCTCTGGCACAGGAGC
>JADLHM010000072.1 GCA_020848745.1 Deltaproteobacteria bacterium
CATGGGACTCCCCTTCGTGTGGCTTTGAGCGGCTCACGGAGGGGAGTCCCGTCGTTAGACTCCCGGAAATGTCAAACTTCGGCTGCCTCCCCGGCATAGCCGGGGGGACTCCTGGATTGGTCTAGCCCGGCGCACGCGCCATCCGCTCCCCGGCGCCGAGCGCCGCCGCGACTTCGGCGGCTACGGAACGGCCGACGGGAGAACGGCCGCCCGGAGCCGCCGCGTCCGCTCCGATCGCCGTGCGCTCAATGATGACCGTGCGCGCCGTGGTCGTGGCGGCCCGGCGCGGCGTCGGCGCCGGACGGAAACGGCAGGGTCATGAGGATCCGCGCTCCCCCGAGGTCGACGTCGACCGTCACGTCGTCGTCGTCCGCACGCCGGCTCTCACCGGTGACGACGAGGCCTCCCCGTTCGGGCGCCGGGGTCAGGCGACCCTCGCGCGCACGGCCGGCGCGATCACGGATCCGCGCGCTGCCGGACGCTGCGGCGACGTCGAGCGGCTGCATGAAGGCGTCGAGCAGATACACGCGCACCTCGCCGCCGACGCGGCCCACGAGCTCGACGTGGCGGTCGCCGGACATGCCGATCACGCCGCCGTGCGGCGCCAGATCGTGGTCGTGGGCGCGCCACACCTCCTCGACCGCGATCGAGCGCAATCCCGCCTCCTCGCCGACCCGACCCGCGACGCGCACGCGGGCGCCGTGCTGCGCCAGCCACCGCGCGCGCTCGGCGGGCACTCCCCGACCGACCCGCAGCAGCCAGAGCTCGCCGGTCGCCTCGTCGCGGAGAAACCGCGTGGTCCCGTCCCGCGCGACGCCGGCGAGCCGCGCGCAGAGGTCGTCCGAGCCCGCGTCGCTCCGCGGCGCGCACGGATCGGGCACGACGTCGCCGGCCGCCGTCGCGCGGTCGGCCGCGTACCCGTACGCCCACGACGCCGCGACGAGCAGCGCGGCGCACGCGCTCCGTCGCAACGTACGCCCGGGTGATGGGCTCGTCATCGAGCGGCCGCCGCGGCCGCCGCGCTCTCGCATGTCGTTCATCGTGATCTCCGAAAACGGGGCATGAGACGTCCGGGCGGTCTCCTCAGCGGACGGCGATCTTTCCGGCGTCGACGTCCGCGAGGAGGTCCGCGATACGTTGCTTCAGCAGTCGGATCTCCTTCGTGGTGAGACCGAGCTGGATCCTGTCGGGGGCGATGCGGACGCCCTTCGCCGGATCGATGGGGGCGGTACCGCGGGCGAGCCGGAAGATGCCGCTCGCGTCCCTGTTCATGTCGAACAACGCCGCGAGCCGGTCCACCTCCTCCGTCGGCAGCGCGCGCAGGCGCGCGATCGGATCGGCGCGGAGCCAGGGCACGCGGATCTCGTTCCAGTTGGGAACGAAGAAGTTCCACGGGAACCCTTCGAACGAGATGCCGTTGTCGATGGCGAAAATGCGGGGGTCGTTCGGATCCGTGGAGATGAGGAAGTTGCCTTCCCGACCGTCACGATGGTCGATGAGGTACGTGACGAGGTTCAGGTCGGCGAGATGCCGGGCGAGATGCGGATTCTCCTCGACGCGCCGCGCGATGTCCTCGTCGAGATCGTCCACGACCTCCACGTCGTTCATCCAGACCGCGAACAGTCCGAGGACACACGACGTCCTCGGGACGCTCGGGGTCGCCTTCGCGTCGGCGACGCCGTACACGTCGAGCGGGATGCAGCGAGGCACCGGCGTCGGCACGACGTAGTCCTCCTCGTCGAAGAGCCAGCGCTGGATCACGTAGGCCGCCAGCTCCTTGCGGGGCGAGTTGTTCCAGCCGTCGAGCGTCTTGTCCGGGAAGCGCTTCCACTTCACCTTCAACGTCTGTCCGTCCGCGAACCGCACGATGAACCGGGCCGCACCGGTCACACCCGCGCCCGCGCTCTTCACCTCGGTGATCTCGAAGTCGTCGAAGGCGAGCTTCAAGTCGAGCACCGATGGCGCCATCGGCCAGTTCCGCGGCAACGGCTTTCCGACCTGCTCCGGAGGTCCGAAGAGATACTGCGCCGCGCGATGGGTGAGCTGCGCGATCAGCTCGCCGCGGTAGGCGGGTGTCGCCTCGGTGAAGACGGCGAGCGCGAACTGGTGCCCGTCGGGAGCGCGCACGATGCCGGCGTCGGCGTAGTCCGGACCCCAGGTGCCGCTCTTCGCGTACACCTCGAGGCCCGGGATGCGCGCCGCGCCGCCGGCGATGCGACGCGCCAGGTGCGGCTGCTGCTTCGGGTCGCGCTTCATCCGGCGGCGGACGGTGGCGGAGTCCCCGGGCGTGAGCGCGCGATCGGTCGCGAGCAGCCCGAGCAGCTTCGCCGTGCCGATCGCGCTCATGGCCTGGCGGTTCGGGTACTCGCCGTCGTCGCTCACGAGGCCGCCGGTGAGGGTGCGATCGCGCAAGAACTGACGATCGCGGCCGGCGAGATCGCCGCCGCCGTCGTAGGTGGGATTCACGCAATGGAGGTCGTCGATGCCGAGATCCTGGAGCCAGCGTTTCACGACCTGCCGGCGCTCGCGGTACGCACGGTACTCGTGCGGCGGCAACTCCGGTCCGGGCGTGGTCTCCGTGAGTCGTGCGAACACCTTCTGCGTCGCCTGATTGCTGCTCTCGCGGATCATCGCCTCGAGCTGCTCGTCGAGCGCGGGGTCGATGGTGAGCCGCCCTTCTTCCCGCCAGCGGTAGGCCGCCATCAGGTACACGAACTTGACGACGCTCGCCGGGTAGATCGGTCGATCGCCTCCGACGTGCGCGAGACGGGGCGGCCCGTCCGTCGGAATATCGAGCAGCGCGACGCCGATCGTGGCGCGCCGCAGCGACGGATCGGATCCGGCGAGGGTCGCCATCGTGCGATCCAGGAACGTCTGCAGCTCGGGCGCGGGACGGGTCGTCGCGAGCCAGGCTCGCGCCGCCATCGCGGCGGGCGGCCCGGTCGCGGCCGCGGCGAGGCCGCTCATCGACCCGAGGAGCAGCGCGGCAAGTGCCGATCGCGTGATCGCACGCATGTGCCCCGGCACCATAGCGGGAACCCGAGGCAGCGTCAGCGCCCGACGACACGCCCGACGAGGTTTCTCACCCGCGGGATTTCCGGTACAACCCGCGCCTTTCGACGGAGGGGGCACAGATGGAACGATGGCAACGTGGGCTCGCGGCGACGGTGCTGTTGTCGGCGGCGCTCGGCCTGACGGCTCCGGGGGAGACGTTCGAGGCGCCGACGCTCTCGCCGGCTCAAGAAAAGACCTTGAAGCAGAACTTCGCGCTCTGCCTGAGCAAGCTGAAGGGTCCCTACACGGAGAATTTCTGCCTCTGCCGCGACGGCGAGAAGCGCGCCGTACAGGCGCCGAACGGCGCCGTCCGCATCCCGTGCCCGAACCCGATCTTCTGCGCCGCGTACCGCGCGCCCTGGGCTGAAGCGCTCGCCAAGGAGCGCATGTACATCGCGAACATCTTCTCGCGCGACGCGAACCTCTGGTCGACCTTCCCGAACCACCACGACCTCGTGCGCGGCTACGTCCTCGAGAAGTATTTCATCGAGACGCACCCCAACCACAAGCTCGCGCAGATGAAGCAGTACCGCGGGCTCTCGAGCGCCGAGGAGGAGATTCCGGCGGCGCTGGCGTTCTTCGAGAAGTACCTCGGCTCCGACGAGTTCGACGGCAACCGTCACTACGTCCTCGCCTACGAGCTGCAACGCCGCTACTTCGCGCGCGACGACGTCGGCCAGGTGCAGAAGGTGCGCAACCTGGCGGTGCGGATCGAGCAAGCGCGCGCCGATTTCAAGCCGCTGAAGGACGCCGTCCACAACCAGGTGTCGGCGGGGTTGATCCCGGGCCTCGCCGCGTACCGCGCGAAGCTTCCCGCGGGGGCCACGCGCGACCAGCTCGACGACCTCATCCGCGAGATCCAGAAGCTGACCGTTCTCGACGAAAGCGCCCTCGCGCCGCAGGTGCAGGGGATCGCCGACCAAAAGACGCGCGACGAGTTGGCGGCGCTCCTGCCGAACACCGCGGCGGCGCCGGTCGACGCGGTGGTCGCGCTCGGCAAGATGATGGCGGCGGCGCGGCGCGCCGTCGCCGCTCGCGCCGTGCCGCCCGCCGACATGCGCCGCCTCGTCGATCTCGCGATCACCGCCGCGCAGGTCCTCCAGCACCGCGGCAGCTCGCTCCTCGCCACCGCGGGCACGACCGCGCAGCAGCACGTGGCGATGCTCGGCGCGCTCACCGAGGCCGCCTACGGCACCGGGCTGCTGAACGCGCGCGAGCGCGACGCGGCGGGCGCCGCCGTCCGCGACCTCGGGGCGCACGCCTCCCCGGACCGCACCGAGTTCGCACGCCGGCTCCGCGAGGCCAAGCGGGTCGTCGAGTGGGCCCAGGGCAACGCCGAGCTCGGCTTCGCCGAGGTGATGGCGCCCTGGACCTTCCTCCTCCCCGACACCGCCGGCATCCGCGACGACGTGCTGCGCGGCTCGCCGCTCATCCTCTACGCCGAGGTCGCGAGCCGGCTCGACGACTTCGTCGCCGGCGGCGACCGCCCGAAGCACCGCTTCTTCGGCGCCACGGTCGAGAGCGACGTGCGAGCGCTCAACCCGGGCCTCGCCTACGGACGGCTGCGGGTCGGCCCGAAGGACCACGGCTACACGCGCGACGAGATCGTCGCGCTCACGGAGACGCCCGCCGACCTCGACCCCGCGGCCGGCATCCTCACCCAGGGCGAAGGCAACGTGCTCTCGCACGTCCAGCTCCTCGCGCGCGCGCTCGGCATTCCGAACATCGTCCTCGGCCCCAAGGCCTTCGATCGCCTCCGCATGCACGACGGCAAAGCCGTGGTGCTGATCGCGACCCCGGGCGGCCGCGTCGTCATCGAGGAGGCGACGAGCCTGTCGCCCGAGATCCGCGAGGCGTACGCCGAGTACACGCGCAACGAGACGCGCACGGCGGCGGGAACGCTCGGCGGCGGCGCCAAGCGCCTCCACATCGACCGCGCCAAGATCGACCTCGGACCGAAGCTGCCGATCGACCTGCGGAACGTACGGCGCAAGGACTCGGGTGTCTTCTGCGGCCCGAAGGCGGCGTTCCTCGGTGAGCTGAAATCGCTCTTCCCGGACCACGTGGCGCGCGGGATCGTGGTGCCGTTCGGCGCGTACCACGCGCACTACTCGCGGGCGACGGTCGTCGTTCCCGACGCGCTGCGCGGTCGGAGCGTCGCGACGCCGGGCGAGCCGCTCCCGGCGTTCGTCGAGCGCACCTACCGGACGTTCTTTGACGAGCTCGCGCCGTCGGGAAAGAGCGAGCGCGAGCTCTCGGAGTGGATCGAGCCGCGCCTCGAGGTGATCCGCTCCACCATCCGCGCCACGCCGCTCGACCCGGCGCTCCGCCAGGCGATCCGCGACGGGCTCGCGAAGAACGGCCTGCTGCGCGGCGGCGACGACACGGTCGGCTGCTTCGTGCGGAGCGACACCAACGTCGAGGACCTCGACAACTTCAACGGCGCCGGGCTGAACCTCACGGTCTTCAACCGGCGCACGCTCGACGACATCTACGCCGGTCTCACCGAGGTGTGGGCGTCGCCGTTCCAGTTCCGCTCGTTCTCGTGGCGGCAGACCCTCATCGACGACCCGATCTGGGTGCTCTCGTCGGTCGTCATCCTCGAGTCGGTGCCGTCGGAGAAGTCGGGCGTGCTCGTCACCGCCGACGTGAACGGCGGCGAGCCCGGGAAGATGCTGGTCGCGACGTCGGAAGGCGTCGGCGGCGCGGTCGACGGGACGTCGGCGGAGACGCTCCTCTGGTCGCCCCACGGCGTCGAGCTCCTCACCCTCTTCAAGTCGCCGTGGCGGAACGCGCTCGACGTCGACGGCGGCAGCAAGATCGTCCCCTCGACCGGACGCGACACCGTCCTCGAGCCGGCCGAGCTCGAGCAACTCGTCGCGGCCGGCAAGAAGATCACCGACGAGTTCACGCCGGTTCGGAACGCCGCCGGGAAGCCGAAGCCCTGGGACATAGAGTTCGGATTCACCAACGGCAAGCTCTGGCTCTTCCAGTGCCGTCCGTTCCTCGGCAACGACGAGCTCAAGAACATCCCGGCCCTGGCGGCGCTCGACAGCCCGCCGAGCGGCGCCCGCACGGCCAAGCTCTCGCTCGCGCAGGTCCTGAGATGAGGGGGCGCGCGCGGCCGACCGCGGTGCGGATCGGCGTGTGGACGCGGAGCCTCGTCGCGATCGCAACCGTCGCGGCCGGGCTCGCGGCGCCGCTACGCGCGCACGCAGCACTCGCGGCGGGCGACACCACCTGGGACGGCAGCGAGCCCCCGACCGGCATCTATTTCCATTGGTACGAGCCGTCGTTCTACGCCGGCTTCGCGCCCCGGACACAAGACCCGAGCCGGGTCCACATCGAGCTCGCACGCGGCAATCAGGTGCGGGTGACGGTCGTCCTCGGCGACGCCGAGCTCGCCGCCTACCTCGGCGACCTGCAGGAGCGCCGCGCGGTCGTCCAGGAGCTCGTGGACCGGAAGATCCTCACCCTCAGCACGAACCGCGAGTGGGAGCGCTTCACGAAGGCGCTCGACGACGCCGGCGTCGGGGCGGCGCTCGGCGCCCGCGCGAGCACGAGCCCCGAAGCGTGGCGCGCGAAGAGCCTCGCGGTGATGAAGACGTTGAATCCCGAGCGCGTGTTCTCGATCACGATGCCGCTCGCCGGGGTCGCGGCGCGCTGGCGGCCCGTGGTCGCCGCCATCGACGGCACGGACCCGGCGCAGCGCCTCGACGCCGCAAACGCCGTCCTCCCCGGCCGGATCGTGCTCGAGCAGCTGCCGCCGCCGGTGGACAGCGCGCTCGGCCGCTGCATCGACCCGGCGCGCGGCGGCAAGGACCTCGTCCCCGCCTTCGAGCTCTGCGTGAAGAACTTCGTCGAGCTCGCGAGCGGATCCCATTACCGCGTGCCGAACGATGCCGTCGTCGCCGACGAGTTCACGGCGATCTATCCCGCCGGCACGGTCGAGGGAACGACGACCTACAAGGGCGAGAAGCTCCCCGACTTCGGCGTGACCGGCGTCTGGCCGCTCATCCGCCGCACGCACGGCCGCGGCATCCTCGGCATGGTCGACTACCTCTCGCCGAATCCGGGCTACGGCTACATCGTGATGCTGCCCTACCAATACGCGGGCGGAATCACCTACAACGCGTTCCACAACGCCGGCGTGCGCTGCCAGCTGAACAGCACGCCCTTCCTGCCGAGCGCCTGGCGCAAGGTCGCGGGCGAGCGCAGCGGCAAGCCGTACGAGAACCTGTGGATCGTCGGCCGCGGCCCGACGTCGCACGGCTGCACGCGCCTGCCGTCGGGGCACATGAGCGAGCTCCGCCAGATCGTCCCGTCGGAATCGGACACGCTCCTGCGGGTGCAGACCCACCGCAACCTGCCGGGCTGCTACGACGCGTTCGACATCGACGGCGACGGCGCGCCCGAAGTGATGGGCGTGCAGTACTACCTCGCGTACCGCAGCAACGAGCACACGCCGGTGAAGGCGTGGGTGAGCAACCGGCGCGAGCCCTTCTACCGCTGGCTCTACGGCGACAACGTGGTGCTCGGCGCCGTCGGCGCGACGCGCCTGAAGGACGTACCGGTCTGCCGCTTCGTCGGCAGGAAGGCGTCGGAGCGCACGGTACTCCACGACCTGCCGCTCCACGAGGCTCCATACCAGCCGGAGCAGATCCAGTTCTTCCGCGCCAAGGTCGCGCCCGAGAGCACGCCGGGATTCGAGCTGAACCGCGAGTTGCGTAAGGTCGGCGCCGGGCACACGCTCGACCGCTCGCGTCTGCTGCTCCAGTAACGACCCGCCGCCGAAGGAGGATCCATGCGAACGACGACGAGCATCGTGACGGCGCTGGCCCTGCTTTCCGCGGCGGTCGGCGCGGCGCCGGCCGCCGCGAAGGACTTCGCGGCGCCCGCGCTCGTCGGCGACCGCGCCGAGCCCGGCCTGATGGTCCAGGAGCCGCCCCGCTACGGCGTCTTCTACGACGCGCCCGAGCCGTCCTTCTACACGGGATTCGCGCCGCGCACGCAGGACCCCGCGAGCCTCCACGTCCACCTCGGACGCGGCAACCAGCTGCGCGTGACGGAGGTGCTCTCCGAGGCGGTCGTCCGCGAGTACGCGCGCGACCTCGCCGAGCGTCGCCGCGCCTATCGCGCGCTCGTCGACGAGGGCCGGCTGCAGCTCACCCAGAACACCGCGTTCGAGGACTTCGAGCGCCGGCTCGACGCGGTCGGCCTCGAACGCATGACGCGCGAGGAAGCGACGCTCGCGCCCGACGCGCTCCGCGCCCGCAATCTCGACCTCATCGAGACGCTCAATCCCGGGCGCGTCTTCCGGATCGCGATCCCCGTGCGGAAGCTCGTCGCCGACTGGGTGCGCGAGCTCGACCGCATCGCCGCCGGCGCACGCGCCCGTCTCGACGCGGGCCGGAAGCTCGATGTCCTGAACGCCCTCCTGCCGACCCGCCTCTGGCTCGCCGAGATGCCGGCGGACGCCGCCCCGGCGCTCGACGAGCTCGTGCGCCGCGCCCCCGCGAATGCCGACGACGCGGCCGGCATCGATGCCCTCGTGCCGGCATATACGGCGCTCCTGACGCGCGTCGGCGACGACCGCTACCCGGTGCGGGACGGCGTCGTGCGCTTCGCCGAGTTCACCGCGATCTACCCGGTTGGCAGCGTCGCCGCGTACACGACGTGGCGCGGGCGGCCGATCCCGCAGTACCCGACGCCCGGACGCCGCGCCCTCACCAACCACCAGCGCTCGCTCGTCGCCGACCACATCCCGATCGACGACTCGTACAGCTGGTCGCCCTGGCTGCCGTACATGCACGTCACGCCGACCATGCACAACGCGATCCACACGCCGTGGTGGAAGATGGGCCCCGGCGACGCGAAGTTCCTACCGGCATCGTGGCAGAAGGTCACCGAGGGCAGCCGCGACGGGGCGCCTTTCAAGAAGCTCTGGCTGCTCTCGCGCGGCCCCATGTCGCACGGCTGCACCCACCTGAACACGGGCCACATCGCGGAGCTCCGCCAGATCCTCCCCGCCGACGGCGACCGCCTCTACGACGTCGACGTGTTCCTCACCCGCTCCGAGGACTACGACGTCTTCGACATCGACGGCGACCTCGTGCCCGAGGTGATGGGCGTCCGCTACTTCATCGCGTACTCGCTGACCTCCGGAAAGCCGGATCGCCTGCGGGTCAAGAACGAGCGCCGCGCCTTCTACGACTGGCTCTACGGCGGCGACCTCCAGTGGGAGGGCGACCGGGGCGTCTTCCGCGACGCGCGCGACGCGCGCTTCGTCGGGCGCGACGCGCGCGAAGGCCGGAGCTACGCGCGCGTCGCGCTGCGCGAGGCGCCCTATCAACCCGAGACCGTGCAGTTCTACCGCATGGTCGACATCCCGTTCGCGCGCGCGCTCCGCCAGGTGGGTCTGCACCAGCGCGCACCCGGAGCACTCGACGGCCGGCAGGCGTCGAACGTGCGGGTGATGCGCGTCACCGCCGAGGACGGCGCCACGCCGCACCCGCGCCGGCGCGCCCGCTGAGCGAAGCGCGCGACCGCGCCGCAGCGCGCGCGCCGGGTCGTCCGGTGCGGCGCGATCGCGCGGGCCCGCGCCGCCTACTCGCAGCGTTGCCCTCGGCGCCGCGAAGCCGCTAGCACGGCCCCGTGAGACCGGCCCCGTGACCGCCGCCGATCGCCGCCTCGTCGCGCTCCTCGGAGGCGCGATCTTCTTCGAGGGCTACGGACGCTCGCTCGTCACCGTGGCGCTCGCCTACGTCGGACGGGACCTGGGCGCATCGTCCGACGCGCTCTCCTACGCGCTCGCCGCGATCGCGCTCGGCTCGCTCGGCGTGCTCGCGCTCGGCCCGATCGCGGATCGCATCGGCCGGCGGCGGCTCCTCCTCGCGAGCACCGTGCTCTTCGCGCTCCTCGGTGCGGGAACCGCGCTCGCCGGATCGCTCGCCGGCCTCGTCGCCTGGCAGCTCGCGGCGCGCGTCTTCCAGGAGGGCGCGCTCTTCACCGCGGCCGTGCTCGCCGCCGAGGAGACGTCGCCCGCGAGCCGCGCCGCCGCGCAGGGCATGCTCGGCACCATGAACGCGCTCGGCGCGGGATTCGCGGCGCTCCTCCTCGCTGCGATCGGGGTCGTGCCGGGTGGCTGGCGCGGCCTCTGCCTGATGAGCCTGGTCCCGCTCGCGCTCGTGCCCCTGCTGCGCCGCCGCGTCCCGGAGAGCCGCCATTGGCTCGCGCATCGCGGGCCGCGGATCGCGCTGCCGCCGAGGGCCTGGCGCGGTCGCGTCGCCGCGACGCTCGTCGTGGTCGCGCTCGCGATGAGCTACGACGTCGCCGCCTTCGCCTTCGCGACCTACGTCCCCGTCGAGCGCCACGGCTGGAGCGCGGCGGAGGTGAGCACGATGTTCATCGGCGCCGGCTTGCTCGGGCTCCCGGGCTGGTCGGTCGGCGGCATGCTCGCCGACCGCCACGGACGGCGGCCGATCGGCGTCCTCTTCCTCCTCGGCCTCACGATCGCCGAGCTCGTCTTCTTCCTCGGTGGGCGCCGCGCGCTCTGGCCGGGCTTCGCGGCGATGGTTTTCTTCCAGGGGGGCAAGATGACCATCATCCGCGCCTGGGCCGCGGAGCTCTTCCCGACCAGCTTCCGCGGCGCCGCCGCGGGATGGCTCACCGCCGCGGGCGCCGTCGGCGGCATGGGCGGGCTCGCGATCGCGGGGGCGCTCGCCGCGAGCGTCGGCGGCATCCACGCCGCGCTCGCGATCGTCGCGAGCGCCGGCGTATTCGCGGCCGCCGCGGTCCTGGCATGGCTTCCCGAAACGCGCGGCATCGACCTCGGCCGACCCACGGCCGATCGGGTCGCCGAGTAGGCGCCATCTCCCGCGCCGTGCCGCAGGCGGCACAGCGCAACGCGGGTCCGGCGCCGGCGAGCACCTCGACGGTTTCGTGGCGTTCATGTCCGCGCATCCAACGCGTGCGGCGTCGGCATCGCAACCGATACCTGCTACAGATGCGCGATGGACGAGCCGCGCGGTGTCGAGGTGCCCTACACCGCCCTCTCCGAAGAAGCCCTCGGCGGGCTCATCGAAGAGTTCGTGACCCGCGCCGGCACCGACTACGGCGCCGTCGAGCGGACGCTCGCAGAGAAGGTCGCTGACGTCCGACGACAGCTCGCGCGCGGCGAGGCCGCCATCGTGTACGACCCCGAGACCGAGACGGCGAACGTCGTCGTCGACCCGCGCCGCGCCGGTGCCGCCAAGACGAGCCCCTGACCCGCGCTTCATGCGCGGCCGGTCGGAGAGCGCGAACGCGGCCTGGCGCAAGATCACAACCCCGAACACGGGCCCGAGCCGGCTCAGCCGGCGGCGAGCGTCCGCCGGCCGGCCTCGGTCAGCGTGAACGTGCCGTCGGCGAAGGCGACGAGCCCGTCGCCGACCAGGCCCTCCATGAGCTCCGAGAACGCCTGGTGCCCGGCCTGATAGAAGAGGAGGCTGTGGGTATGGAGCGCGCGGATCGGGAGCGAGCCGCCCTGCTTGGCGAGGAAGGCGAGGAGACCGCGGCGCGCGGCCGGCACGTCGGTGGCCATGGCGCCGTCTTAGCAACACCGCGCATGCCTCGCACGCGAGGTGCTCCACGCGGCCGAGGGCGGGTAGCATCCGCGCGCGGATTCTCGTAGCGTGGCCCGCCAAGGAGGGTTCCACCGCATGCGATTGTCGAAGACCTTGATCGTCGTTCCCGTGCTCGCGCTGCTCGCGATGGGCTGCGCACCGCACCGCCACGGTCGACCCGGCTGCCCCCTGGGCGCGGCGTCGGCGTGCGCCGCCGACGGGTGCGTCTACAAGAGCCGCTGCTTCTCGAACGGCGCCGTGCGCTCGAACGACGGCGTCTGCCAGTCGTGCAACGGCGGCCGCTGGGTCGAAGCGAGCGGCTGCAAGGACCATCACGGCCACGACGGCTGTTGCGGCCACCCCGGCTGTTCCGGCCCCAAGGATTGTCCGCTCCTGAAGGGCAAGAATCCTGGTCCGGGCGGGCGGGACGGCGGGCCGGGCGGTCCGCCCCCCTGCCACAAACGCTGAGACAGTCTCCTACCGACGGACGGCCGCGGTCCAAGCGCCTCCGCGCTCGGACCGCGGCCCGCACCGATCGGGCCCGATCCGCCGCTATTCGAGCGGATCCCAGGCGGTCGCGACGACGCGCGCCACGAACGTCGCTCCGCCGAGCCCGTCGGGCTTGAAGATCGCGGCCTCGGCCCAGGCGAGCTGGTCCAGCAGCGCGCACGTGAAGCCCGCGTGCCCGATGATCGCCGTGTTGGTCGCCGCGGCCGGTACGGACCCGATGAGCGCGTAGGAGGCCGCGCACCGCCCCGGCTCGTCGTGGACGAAGTACGTGACGTCGGGATCGAGCTCGATCGTCGGCCCGAAGTCCATGAGCTCGGCGGTCGTGACGTTGCGGCAGAACTCGCTGCTGATCACGCGCCCGACCGGGATGCCGAGCGCGTCGAAGGCCTGGCCGATGGTCGTCGCCTGCGTGACGCCCGTGGCGTTCAGCTGGCGCGCGGTCGCGGTGGCGCAGTTAGTATCGCAGCTCTTCCACCAGTTCGGCGACATCGTCGTCGCCGCGGTCCCGAGCGCGAGGTTGTCCTGGCAGACGTCGGCCGCGGCGTGCCGCCAATGGAGCACGTAACCGCCGGCGCGCAGCACCTGCGCGAGGGTCGGTACGAGCGTCGTCCGACTGCCCGTCGACTCGCACACACCGCCGGCGGTACAGCCGAACGCCGCGTAGTGATAGGTGCGGGGCGTGCCCGACGTCGTCGGCAGCAATTCCGAGAGCGGGTCGGACGCGCCCGACGCGGCGCCGAAGAACACGAGCGCCGCGGCGACATCGGTTGGATCGGCGGGCGCCTCGTTCAAACGGCGCAGCACGCGGACGTGGGTGTTCCCCGAGCCCGGATCGGGCGACGTCCAGGTGAGCGCGGCGTGATCGGCGTCGACGGCCACGGCCAGATCCGCCGGTGCCCCGCCGACGCTCGGCGTCGCGGTCGCGCTCACCGTCGGCGTGGCGGTCGCCGTCGGCGTGGCGGTCGCCGTCGGCGACGGCGTCGGCGACGCGGCGCCGTCGATGATGCGCCCGGCCGCATTCGCCACGAACAGATCGACGATCGCCGCGACCGCGGCCGCATCGCCGGCCGCCATGCACCCCGATCGCCTGTCCGCGCGGGCGAACGCCGCGAGGAAGCGCTCGGCGGCCTTCTCCAAGCACGCCGGCGCGGGTGGCTCCTCGCGTCGTACGCCGACCCGGCGACACGCCAGCGCGTTCGACGCCTTCTGACCCGCCACGCGGAGCTTGGCCGCCCCGCACCGCCCCGGCGATTGCGTGCCGAGAAGGGCCGTGAGCAGCTCGTCGATGGCGGCGTCGACCGCGCCCTCGTCTTCGACGAACGGGCAGCCGCCGCGCGCCTCGAGGCGTGCGAAGGCAGCGTCGAGGCGGCTGTCCGCCGATGCGTGGCACCCGGCGCGCACCGGCTTTCCCGTTTCGAGCGCTCGGGCCTGGCAGGAGACGTGCGCAGCGACGGCACGTGCCGTGGCGTCGAGCTTTCCCGCGACACATCTCTGCGCGGCGGTGGCCGCGGGGCTCGTACTCGCGGCGAAGGCTGCGACCACGAGCGCAACCACGGTCGACACGGCGACTCGAAGCGACGAGGCCATGCGTGGACTCCTAGGCATTGCGCACCGTGACCCCGCCGTCGACGACGAGGCAGGCGCCGGTGATGTACGACGCGGCCGGCAGCACGAGGGCGAGCGTCGCGTGCGCGACCTCCTCGGGATCACCGTAGCGGCCGAGGATGGTGCGACGGCGCGCGAACTCCTTCTTCGCCTCCTCGGGGATCGCGTCGGTGATGCCAGTGCGGATCGGGCCGGGGCAGATGGCGTTCACCGTGATCCCCTCGCGGCCGAGCTCGACGGCGAGCGCGCGCGTGAAGCCGATCACCCCGTGCTTCGCCGCCGTGTAGGCGCTCGCGAAGCGGGTGGCGCCGAGACCTTCGGTCGACGACACGTTGACGATGCGGGCGGCGTCCGAGCGCCGGAGGTGCGGCAACGCCGCGCGCACCGTGCGCGTGTGCGCCGTCAGCAGCACGTCGATCGACGCCGTCCAGATCTGCTCGTAGTCGGGCGCGTCGATCGCGGTGACGAGCGCGAGTCCGGCGTTGTTAACGAGGATGTCGAGGCGACCGAAGCGCGCCGCGGCCTCGTCGACGACCTGATGCACGCGGGCACCGTCGGTGACGTCCATCGCCCAGCCGTGGGCGCTGCCGCCGGCGCCGACGATCTCGCGCACCACGGCCGCGACCGCCTCCTCGGAGCGGTCGGTGACGGCGACGTGAGCGCCCTCGTCGGCGAAGAGGTGAGCCGTCGCGCGGCCCATACCGCTCGCGGCGCCCGTGACGAGCGCCGCGCGCCCGGCGATCGAGCGGCTGAGGGTGGTCAGACGGGGCATGCGCGCTCCTCTCGGCGGCGTTCAGCGGATCGTGTGCGACGCGTGCGTGTAGGTGAAGGCCCACGCCTCGACCGTCTGGCCTTCCGTCTCCACCGTCACCGCGATCCGACGGAAGAGGAACGGCACGTTCTCGTATTCGTCGACGTGGTCGAGCGCCGCGCGGAAGCGCGACGGTTCGATCCACACGATCTCGCCGGCGAGCCAGCCCTCGTCCGGACCGAACACCGCGCCCGGATACGGCGCCTTGAGGTCGAGCAGACGACCCCGCGTCCGCGCCGGCGCCCGCCGCACCACGTCGGCCGCGATCACGTGCGCCCCCGACTCCCCCTTGCGGAGGCTGCCGTAGAGAAAGAGCGGCAGCTCGCGATTGCGGTGGTCGTCAGTGGGGTCGGTCATGGGTACGAGCGAGGACGCACAGATGCTCCGCCATGGCCTGCGCGAGATCGAGCGGCAGCACCGCGAAGGCCGGCTGGGCGGTAACGAGAGCCTGGAGCTGCGGAACGCCGACCGTCTTGCGTCCGGCTCCCCGCAACCACGCCAGCTCGATGGCAACGATCGAAGGAACCCAGCACGTCGACGCGTCCACGATCCGCCAGCACCTCGGGATCCATTCGCACCGTCATGATCGTGGACGCACTCATGTATTCGCTCGTAATACACCGGCCTCGAGGCGACAAGGATGGACTGTGCCGAATACCGGGATTACGACCCGCCGAGCGCCGCAGCCACGATACGCTGCGCCTCGGCGACGATCGCTTCCAGGTGGCACGCGTCGCGAAAGCTCTCGGCGTAGATCTTGTAGATGTCCTCGGTGCCCGAGGGGCGGGCGGCGAACCAGCCGTGCTCGGCGACCACCTTGAGGCCGCCGATCGCGGCATCGTTGCCGGGCGCCTTCGTGAGCTTGGCGACGATGGGCTCCCCGGCGAGGGTGGCGGCGGTGACGGCGGCGGGCTCGAGCTTCCCGAGGCGCGCCTTCTCGGCGGGCGTCGCGGGGGCATCGATGCGGGTCGAGCGCGGCGTGCCGAGCTCGCGCGTGAGCTCGGCGAAGTGCTCGCCCGGATCGCGGCCGGTGCGGGCCGTGATCTCGGCGGCGAGGAGGCTCGGGACGATGCCGTCCTTGTCGGTCGTCCAGACGCTCCCGTCCATGCGGAGGAACGACGCGCCGGCGCTCTCCTCGCCCCCGAAGCCGATCGTGCCGCCGACGAGGCCGTCGACGAACCACTTGAAGCCGACCGGGACCTCGACGAGCGTCCGGCCGAGCCGGGCGGCGACGCGATCGATCAGGCTGCTGCTGACGACGGTCTTCCCGATCGCGGCGGCCGCGGGCCACGCGGCGCGGTTGGCGAAGAGATACGCGATCGCGACGGCCAGGTACTGGTTCGGCTCCAACAGGCCGCGGCTCCTGGTGACGATGCCGTGGCGGTCGGCGTCGGCATCGCAGGCGCACGCCACGTCGAAGCGATCCTTCAGACCGACCATGCGCGCCATGACGTGCGGCGACGACGGGTCCATGCGGATCTGGCCGTCCCAATCGACCGACATGAAGCGGAAGGTCGCGTCGATCACGTCGTTCACGACCTCGAGGTTCAAGCCATGGCGCTCGCCGATCGCCTGCCAGAACGCGAGGCTCGCGCCCCCGAGCGGATCGACGCCGACGTGCACGCGCGCGTCGCGGATCGCCCCGAGATCGACGACCGAGGGGAGGTCGCCGACGTACGCGCTCAGGTAGTCGTGGCGATGGGTGGTCGAGGCGGCGCGGGCGCGCGCGAAGTGGGTCCGCAGCACGCCCTGGAGATCGTCGGCGATGAAGGCGTTCGCCTGGCGCTCGATCCATCCGGTCGCCGCACTGTCCGCCGGGCCGCCGTGCGGCGGGTTGTACTTGAAGCCGCCCGAGCGCGGCGGGTTGTGCGACGGGGTCACCACGATGCCGTCAGCGAGGCCCGTCTTCCGCCCGCGATTGTAGGTGAGGATCGCGTGCGAGACGACGGGCGTCGGCACGTAACCGCCGTGCGCATCGACCATCGTCTCGACGCGGTTCGCCGCCAGCACCTCGAGCGCGCTCGCGAAGGCCGGCTCCGAGAGCGCGTGGCTGTCGATTCCGATGAAGAGCGGGCCGTCGGTGCCCTGCTCCTTGCGGTACCGGCAGATGGCCTGGGTGATGGCGACGATGTGGGCCTCGTTGAAGGACGCGTCGAGCGAGGAGCCGCGATGCCCCGAGGTGCCGAACGCGACCCGCTGGGTCGCGACCGAAGGATCGGGCCGCTCGGTGTAGTAGGCGGTCACGAGCTTCGGGAGGTCGACGAGGATCGAGGCGGGAGCCGGCTTGCCGGCGAGCGGGCTGATGGGCATGCGGACCTTCCTAGCGTATCGCCCTACCGTCGGCACGCTGATACCGCGCGACGCGGCCGAGCGATGTCGGCCGGCCGCGCGGCGTCATGGGCGCTTTCGCGAGGATGACGTGGGCTTTCCCACCCGTGCGAAGCGCGGGAGGCGGCGCGGCGGGAAACACGCGCGAATCCGGTCGACCGGCGCAGGCACGCGGGATGCTGGCTCCGGGGGCACGGAGGTATCCACAATGATTCGTCTCGTACTGCTCACGGTCGGATTGGCGGCGCTGACGCTGGCCGTCCCCGCCTACGCGACCGAAGTCGCGACCGCTCCGATGCTCGGCACCGAGCTTTCCTCGGGCCGGGTGCGCTGCCTCGCGGTCAACATGGACACGAAGCCGAAGCTGCTCACGCGCATGGAGATGGTGAACGCGGGCGGGACCGTGATAACGAGCGTCGCGGCCCCCGTGCTCGTCCCGCCGGGACAGATGCACCTGAGCGCGTTCGCGGATCTCAGCTCCGCGAGCCCGGCGTACTGCCGCTTCGCCTTCCAGGGGAAGTTCCGCGCGTCCTTGATGTACTGGAACGGCACGGCGCTGGAGATCGTGCCCGCGACGAAGTGAGCGTCGGCATCGCGCGCGAGCGCGGTGGTGAACCAGACGACGCTCGCCCGCCGAGCCCGGCGCCCCGGATCGGCGTGCGGGATCGCTCGACAGCTCGCCGGGAATGCCGTACTGGCGATCGCACCCCGGAAGCACGCCCGAAAGATCAAGAGGAGGTTTCGGTGATGGGTCTTCGTTCGATCGTCTCGACATTGGGACTCTTCGCGCTGCTCACCGTGTCCACGCTCGCCGCGTGGGCGACGCCGCCGTGGGAGGCAGTAAATCCGATCAAGCCGCTGCCGAAGCCGCCGCTCGGCATCTACTCGAAGTTCGAGGATCTCCCGGCGCCGCCGACGCCCGAACGCGTCCGGCTCGGCCGCTGGCTCTTCTTCGACAAGCGCCTCTCGGCGGACAACACCATCGCGTGCGCCACCTGCCACCAGCCCGAGCACGCCTTCTCCGAGCGCACGCCGCACTCGACCGGCATCCGCGGCCAGCAAGGCGCGCGCAAAGCGCCGGGTTTCGTGAACCTCGCCTGGACGATCTTCCCGAACTTCTTCTGGGACGGCCGCGCGGCGTCCTTGGAAGAGCAGGCGCTCGGACCGGTCGCCAACCCGATCGAGATGGGGAGCACCCACGAGGCGATGGTCAAGACCTGCGAGATGAAGGGCTACAAGCCCTACTTCAAGGAAGCGTTCGGTTCGGAGGAAATCACCAAGGAGCGTGTCGTCCAGGCGATCGCCGACTACGAGCGCACCCGCATGAGCGGCAACAGCCCGGTCGACAAGTGGCAGGTCGGCAAGGACGAGAAGGCGGTCTCGGCCGAGGTGAAACAGGGCTGGGAGCTCTTCTTCGGCAAGGCCGAGTGCAACCAGTGCCACCTCGGCGAGAACTTCACCGACAGCCGCTTCCACAACCTCGGCGTCGGCTGGGACGCCCAGAAGAAGGAGATGAAGGACCTCGGACGCTATGCGATCAGCAAGAAGGACGAGGATCGCGGCGCGTTCAAGACGCCCGGGCTGCGCGAGGTCGCGAAGCATCCGCCATACATGCACGACGGCTCGATCGCGACGCTCGAGGCGGTCGTCGAGCACTACAACAAGGGCGGCAACGCGAACCCCTGGCTCTCGACCCGCATCCGCAAGCTCGATCTGGACAAGGCCGAGGTGCAGGCGCTCGTGAAGTTCATGGAGGCCCTCTCGGGGGAGGGCTACGCCGACACCGCGCCGACCGCCTTTCCGCAGTAGACGACGGCCGGGCCCGGCGCGCTGACGACGGGCCCGGCGCCGCGATGTGTCACCGTCGACACGCGCGGGGTCACATCTGGCGCGCGATGATGCCGTAGATTGCCAAGCGCGCGCGCCGAGACGCGATACGGCAAGCGCTGTGAACTGGTCCATGGCTTGCTCGGTACCGCGCTGGCCATGCGCGCCTTCGCCGCCCTTCGCCGCTCCATCCTCCACCGCCTCGCGCCCCTCGACCTCCGGCGCGGCGAGGGCCGCACGGCGTCGCTCATGTTCGCCGCCGTGTTCTCCATCATGTGCGCCTACTACATGGTGAAGCCGCTGCGCGAAGGTTGGATCGCGGTGTCGGCGGTCGGCGGCCTCTCACGCGTCGAGATGAAGGCCTACTCGAGCCTCGCACAGAGCCTGCTCCTCCTCGGGATCGTCGGCGCGTACGCCCGGCTCGCGGCCCGCTGCACGGCGCGCACGCTGCTGCGCCGCTCGGCGTTCGCGTGCGCCGTGGCACTCGTCATGTTCTGGATCGCGCAGCCCGGCTTCCTCCTCACGACGGTTCCCGGTCTCGGCGTCGTCTTCTACCTCTGGGTCGGCATGTTCGGCGTGTTCGTGGTGGCGCAGTTCTGGACCTTCGCGACCGACCTCTACGGCGACGACCGCGGTCGCCGCCTACTGCCGCTGATCGCGATCGGCGGGACCTCGGGCGCAGCCGCGGGCTCGTGGCTCTACGGCGCGCTCGCCGGACTCGGCCCGACCGGGGCGCACGCGATCCTGCTCTGCGCGCTCGTGCCCCTCCTCGCCGCGACCGCGCTCGCGCACGCGGCCGCGGGCTCGCTCGCCGACCTCGGCCGCGCGCCGCGCCGCGAGGGCGCCGCGAGCCTCCGCCGGGTCGTGAGCGACCGCTTCGTGCTCGCGGCCGGCATGCTCGCCCTCCTCCTCAGCTGGGCGACGACGAACGGCGAGAACCTGCTCTTCCAGGTCGTGCAGGACGGCGTCGCCCACGCGACCACGGCCTCCGGCGTCGACGGCGCCGCCGCGCTCGAGCACGCGCGCGCCGCGACGACCGCCTTCTACGGCGACTTCTACCTCTGGACGAACGTCGCGGCCCTCGTCGTACAGCTCCTCGTGACGTCGCGCCTGCTCGCCCGCGGCGGTCTGGCGGCGATCATCTTCGTGCTGCCGCTCCTCGCCCTCCTGGCCTCGGCGGTCGCCGCGCTCGCGCCGGTGCTCGCGATCCTCAAGTGGGTGAAGATCGCCGAACAGGCCACCGACTACTCGCTGAACCATACGGCGCGCCAAGTCCTCTGGCTCCCCGCGAGCGCCGAGACGAAGGTCGAGAGCAAGCCGACCGTCGACTCGTTGTTCGTACGCCTCGGCGACGGGCTCGCGGCCCTCACGGTGCTCGCGAGCGGCCACCTCGGCGGCCACACAACCGAGGCCCTGATCGTGGTGAACGTCGTGCTCGCGGCGCTCTGGCTGGTGGCCGCCGGCGTCGTCGTCCGCGAGCACGGCCGGCTCGTCGCGCTGCGCGCCGCGGAAGCCGCGGCCGCCGTGACGCCAGCGCTCCGGCGCGCCGCCCGCCGTCTCGTCCGTCGCGCGGCGCGCGCCCTCCGCACGATCCTGGCCGCGCCGACCGCGCTCTGGGACGGCGTCGCCGCGAAGCGGCTCGAGCTCTTGCCGATCGGCCGCGGCCACCCGCCGCCCGTCGCCCTCGCCGCGTAGCGCCGTCGATCACGCCGGACCGCGCCCCGCTCTTGCGACCCCGCCGGCGGGTTGATACCCCGCGCGCATGGACGATCGACGTTCCCTGCGTGCGTTCCTGTCGGTGGTGCTCGTGATCGCCGCCGTCTCGGCGACGGCGATGAGCTGCGGCGGCGGAGGCGGCAGCGGCGGCGACTCGAACGGCGCCCTCTGCGAGCAGTGCGGCGACTCCGACGGTCCCTGTCAGGAGACCGCCGTGACGACGGGCGACGATCGTCCGGCCGGCTGCACGACGGACCCGTGCACGGTCCAGCTCCGGTGCGTGCGCAAGGTCGACAGCGGCCAGCGCCGCTGCTTCCCGCAGAACCCGAGCACCGGGGAGCTCGATTTCCGCTACGAGTGCGACGGGTCGCGGCCGATCGAGAGCTTCGCGCCGACGCTCACGCCGACGCCGACCAAGACGCCGACGCCCGAGGCGACCCTCACGCCGTCGGCGACGGCCCCGACGCCGACCGGCGCGACCCCGACCACGACCGGCGTGACGCCGACCGCCACACCGACGCCCACCGTCCCCGAGGACGCGGACGTGACCATCACGATCACCGAGCCGAACGGCAACGACGTGCCCGCCGTCTTCTCGGTCACCGTCACCTACCCGGCGAGTAAGGGGAGTTTCATCGGGGAGGACGGCGTCGACTGCGACCCGAGCGACTTCACCATCCAGGACGGCGCACGCGGCACGCTCCTGCTGTCGTTCACGGGCGATGCCGTGCTGACCGGCGACTCCGTCGACGTCGACTGCACCTTCCATCACGCCGACGGCGCCCCGCCGCTCACCGCGGGCGATCTCACGGGGGAGGCGGGCGACCTGCTCGTCACCTTCGACGTCTCCTGACGGACGCCAGGCGCGCCGCGCGGACGCCTACTGCGCCCGGCGGGTCAACACCCGGAACGGATCCGCGTCGAGGGCGTCCGCGTAGCGTCGCCGCAGGTAGTCGTCGAGCAGTGCCGCGCCCATGGTGCTGCTGCGGTTCGGCTCGGGCCACCAGCATCCGGCCGCGCGCAGCACCACGACCGGCGGCCGGCTCCTCTCCAGCTCCGCGATCATGGCGCGCTGCACCTCGGCGCGCGTGACGATGTCGGGGTCGAATTGCATGATGCGCGTCGCGCCGGGTCGGTCGGCGAGAAAGTACAGGTCGACGTCGTCGAGGATCACGCGGCGATGGTCGCCACAGCCGACGAACAGCGGATCCCCGGGCCGGGAGTGCGCGGTCACGAAGTCCACCACGCGGCGGCGTGCGGCGGCGTCGTGGGACGGCACCGGCGCCGCGTGCGCCACCGACCGCGCCGCGTCGAAGGACGGCAGGCGCGCCCGCGGATCGCGCGCCCACCCCGCCGCACCGAGGAGCGCGCACGCCGCCAGCGCCCAGGCGGCCGGGCGGAAGCGTCGCGCGAAGCGTTCGAGGAGCGCGGCCGCGAGCACGAGGGCGGGCGTCACCGTGTAGGCCGCGTGGATCGCGTCGCTCCGATTGAGCAACTGCGGCAGCACCGCGCCCGCTGAGACCCCCAGCACGAGAAGCGCCCGCCGTTCCAGGTGCCACCGCCGGGCGAATGCGACGCCCACGCCGGCGCAGAGCGGCGCCCCGAGCGTGAGCAGGCAGGAAACCGGAAACCGCCCGGGGAGACTCACGAAGGCGAACGCGCCGTGCACCGGCGAGAGCTGGAGTGAGCGGGGCAGCGGCAGCGCGCGGGCCGGCACCACGTACCGTACCTGGTCGAGAAAGAGATCGTGGAAGGGTTGCGCCAGGCCGGCACGCAGGAGCGCCGGCAGCCAGACCGCGATGAGGGGCGCGAGCGCGCCGACCGCGAAGCGCGCGAGCGCCCCGCGCAGCGCACCGTCGCGCGCGAAGCCGCCGCGCCCGCCGGCGAGCGCGACCGCCGGCAGCGCCAGGAGGGACGCGTAGACGAAGAGATCGTGGCGAAAGCAGCCGACCGCGCCGAACAGCGCGCCGGCCGCGAGCCAGCGACCGCGGAGCCCGGCCGCGCCCGCCGCGAGGAGCAGCGCCAACGCCACCAGGTACGCGTACGGAACGGCCTCCGTCGGGAGGAGCCCGTCGAGGACGAGTGCCGCCGCCAACGGCGAGAAGCGCCGCCCGCCGATGCGCGCGGCGAGCAATCCTCCCACGCCGGCGAGCGCGAGACGCACGGCGAGCCCGAGGACGCGCACCCCGATCACCTGCACACCGCCGACGCTCCAGATGCCCGCGACGAGGAGGAAGATGCCCGGTGGGTAGTTGGCGTAGAAGTCGCGGTACGGAGCCTGCCCGCGCCGGATCAGATGCGCCCCGGTGAGCACGATCCCCTCGTCGTAGGACACGATGGCGGCGCCCAGCGCGTGCGTCGTCACGAGCACCAGCACCAGCGCCAGCGCCGAGCCCGCCGCGTCGACCGCCCGCAGGGACGAAGGCCGCTCCGCGCTCCGCGTCGGCGTGGTCACCCAGGACCCGTCGCACGCTCGGGCGCGCGCAGGACGACCGCCCCCGAAGCGCCGGCTACTCGACGATGCTCGGCCACGCGGCGAGGATCTGCCGCAGCGTCCCGTCCGCGCGCCAGCGCCGCAGCACGTCGTTCGCTGCCTGACGGAGCGCCACGTCGTCGGGCCGGAACGCCCAGGCGAGCGCTTGTTCGCCGACGGCCCGCGGATACGCCACGAGCTTGTCGGGGTGCGCGAGGACGGCGGCCTCGATGACGGGCGCGTCGCTCACGTAGGCGTCGATGCGATAGTTCATCAGCTCCCAAACGGCGTCGCGCGACCGGCGGTAGACGACGATGTCCTCGTCGGAGCGGCGCTGGCGCACGAGCGCCTCGCCGGTCGTCCGGGACTTGACCCCGATCCGCGGCGAGGTCCGCAGGAGCGCCTCCGGCGTCGGCCAACGCTCGGCGTCCTCGCGCCGCACCACGCCCTGCAGCGACGTAGTGAGATAGCCGTCGCCGAACGCGACGCGCGCCGCGCGCGCGGGCGTGATCGACATGCCCGACATGATGACGTCGGTCCGGCCGGCGAGCAGCGCCTGGATCTGCTCGTCCCACGGCACCCGCACGAGCTCGAGTGGACGGCCGAGCGCGCCGGCCAGGCGCTCCGCGAAGTCGATCTCGAGCCCCGCGAAGCCATCGCCGCGCTGGAAGACGTAGGGCGCCATGTCCGGTGTCACGCCGACACGGAGCGGAAGAAGAGGAGGAGGCTCGGGCGCAGGGGAATGCGTCGTGGCACAGCCGAAGCAGAGCGCGGCGAGCGCGCCGGCGAGCAGACGAATGATCGTGAACGACATCACCGCGCGCCCTTATCGGGCGTCGGAACGCGACGCAACACCCGAGGCGGAAGAAGGAAGGATGCCGTCGCCATACGCGCTTGAAGTGAAAATGGGCCGGCGGAGGATCGAACTCCGAACCCGCTGATTAAGAGTCAGCTGCTCTACCAATTGAGCTACCGGCCCACGCGCTTCGGTTGGCGAGAGCGCGCGAATCTAGACGATTCGTCGCGCGCTGTCACGCGTTGGTGAAGTGGAAAGGGTGACTGAAGGGCTTCGAACCCTCGACCCCCGGAGCCACAATCCGGTGCTCTACCAACTGAGCTACAGTCACCACGTGTCGCTGCTCGTCTTCGATGCGTCCTATCAGAGCGCGCCAGAGGGGATTCGAACCCCTGACCTACGGCTTAGAAGGCCGTTGCTCTATCCAACTGAGCTACTGGCGCAAGCCGGAAGCGGAAACGTGCCAGCCAATCGGGGCGAGAGGATTTGAACCTCCGACCCCCTGCGCCCAAGGCAGGTGCGCTACCAGGCTGCGCCACGCCCCGTCTAGAGCTCGCACTTCCCGCGCCGTCTCGCATGATCGTTCGGTCGTACGGGCGCGCCCTGACCTTCGAGGGGAGTACCATCGCGTATCCGGGCTTTCAAGCGCGTGGGCGCTCACGGACGCGCCGCGAGCGCCCGCGCGAGGGCATCAAGGGCGCGCCGGCGATGACTGAACGCGTTCTTGGCCTCGGTGGGGAGCTCGGCGAAGGTGCGGCCGCTCGCGGGGTCGACGAAGACCGGGTCGTAGCCGAACCCACCCGCGCCCCGCGGCGTCCGCGCGATGACGCCCTCGCAGCGGCCTTCGGCCTCGACGCTCCGGCCGTCGGGCCAGGCGAGCACGAGCGCGCAGCGGAAGGCGGCGGCGCGCGCGTCGTCGGGAACGTCGGCGAGCTCGCCGAGGAGCCGGGCGGTGTTCTCGGCGTCGGTCGCGTGCGCGCCGGCGTAGCGGGCGGAGCGTACGCCGGGCCGCCCGCCGAGGGCCGCCACCTCGAGCCCCGAATCGTCGCCGAGGGCCGGGAGCCCGGTCCGCCGGGTGAGGCTCTCCGCCTTGAGGCGCGCGTTCGCGGCGAAGGTCGCGCCGTCCTCGACGACGCGCCACTCGGGCGCGACGTCGGCGATCCCGACCACCGTCACCCCGGCCGGCGCCAGGATCCTGGCGACCTCGCGGAGCTTGCCGCGGTTCCCCGTCGCGAAGACGAGGCGCGGCGGCCACCCCGTGCCCCTCGTCGCCATGCTCGCCGCCCGCCCCTCAGGCCCCCGCGCTTTCGGCGAGCACCTTCTTCTGCAGCGCGACGAGCGTCCCGACGCCCTCGGTCGCGAGCGCGGTCATCGCTTCGAGCTGCGTCGCGGTGAAGGGCTTCCCCTCGGCGGTGCCCTGCACCTCGATGAACCTGCCCTTCCCCGTCATGACGACGTTCATGTCGACCTCGGCCTTACTGTCCTCCTCGTAGGCGAGGTCGAGGCAGAGCCGCTTGTCGACGATGCCAACGCTCACCGCGGCGACGTGATCGAGCAGCGGCGAGGCCTCGAGCAGGCCCGCTTTCTGGAGCTTCCGCACGGCGAGCGCGAGCGCGACGTAGGCGCCGGTGATCGCGGCCGTGCGGGTGCCGCCGTCGGCCTCGATGACGTCGCAGTCGATCCAGATGGTGCGCTCGCCGAGCGCGGCCATGTCGATCACGGCGCGGAGGCTCCGCCCGATGAGCCGTTGGATCTCCTGGGTGCGTCCGCCGATCTTGCCCCGCGCCGCCTCACGGTCGGAGCGGGTGTGGGTCGAACGCGGCAGCATCCCGTACTCCGCCGTGACCCAGCCGCGTCCGCTGTTCCGCATCCATTGCGGCACACCCTCCTGCACCGACGCCGCGCAGAGCACGCGGGTCGCCCCGAACGCGATCAACGCCGACCCCTCGGCGTGGCGGAGATAGTTCGGTGTGATCTCCACCGGGCGCAGCTCGCGCGCGCGTCGTCCGTCGGGACGCGGCCCCCGGTCCTTCCGCCGCGCCGATCGCGATTTCACCGTCATCGGATCTCCTCTCGTCCGCCGTGCGAGTCGGCGTTGCGTGTGCCGCTCGCGGCGTGGCGGGTCGATTCATCGCACTCACGCACTGATGTCAACTTCCCGACAGCGCGCGCACCGCGCACTGCGCATCGCGCACGACGGCTGACGTGCGCTCACCGGCCATCGACGCGGGTTTCAGGGCACGCTCGCTAAAGATTTCGTCTTGTCCGCCCGAAACACCACTGTTACGTTTTTCACGCACGCGACACATTTTCAGAACCATCGGAGAGCGAGCGCGTATGGATCAATTCCCGTTTCTCATTGGGCAGCACCCGACGGTGCAAAAGATCCACGCTCTCATCAAGAAAGTGACGGCGACCGATGCGACGGTCCTCGTCATGGGCGAGAGCGGAACCGGCAAGGAGCTCGTGGCCCGCGCGACGCATCAGCTGTCGCCGCGCGCCGACCGCCCGTTCATTCCCGTGAACTGCGGCGCCATCCCGGCGGAGCTGCTCGAGTCGGAGATCTTCGGTCACGAGCGCGGAGCGTTCACCGGCGCCATCGGCGCGCGGGCGGGCATGTTCCAGCTCGCGAACGGCGGCACGATCTTCCTCGACGAGGTCGGCGAGATGAGCCCGCGGCTGCAGGTGAAGCTGCTCCGCGTGCTCCAGGACCGCGAGGTCCGGCCCGTCGGCGCGGATCGCACCATGAAGGTCGACGTCCGCGTGCTCGCCGCCACCAACAAGGATCTCCAGCAGGAGGTCGACCGCGGCATGTTCCGCGAGGACCTCTTCTATCGGTTGCAGGTGATTCCGATCGTCATGCCGCCGCTGCGCGAGCGCCGCTCGGACATCCCGCTCCTGATCGCGCACTTCCTCGAGAAGCACAACCGCAAGCGCCCCGATCGCCCCGCGCAGATCACCGACGAGAGCATGGTGCACCTGTGGGAGTACGATTGGCCGGGGAACGTGCGCGAGCTCGAAAACCTCATCGAGCGCATGGTGATCCTATCCGAAGACGGGTGGATCCGCGTCGAGAACCTGCCGAGCAACATCCGATCGTTCATCTCGGAGAAGCGCATCCCGAAGCCGTCGCTCTCCGAGAACGGCCTCGACCTGAACAGCGCGGTCGAGGAGTTCGAGAATCGCCTCATCGAGGAAGCCCTGCGGCGGACGAAGGGCAACAAACAGGCGGCGGCGCGGCTGCTCGGCCTCAAGCGCACGACGCTCGTCGCGAAGCTCCGGCGGAGGAAGCCGGGTGCGCCGTACCAGGGCGCTCAACAAAGCTATCTGCTGTAGGGGAGAGAGCCGCGATGGATCCGAAGCGAGAGGGGAACGTGCTGGTGGTGGACGACGACCGGAACGCGGTCGACATCCTGGAGCGCCTGCTCATCAAGGAGGGGTTCGCCGTGCAGTGCGCCCATGGAGGGCGCGAGGCGCTGGCGGCCGTGGCCGCGCATCCCATCGACGTGATCCTCCTCGACGTGATGATGCCCGGCATGGACGGCTTCCAGGTCTGCGAGGCGCTCCGCAAGGACGAGCGCACGCGCGAGATCCCGGTGATCCTCTTGACGGCGAAGGACGACATGGAAACCCGCGTCGTCGGGATGCGGCTCGGGGTGAGCGAGTTCCTGACCAAGCCGATCAACAAGACCGAGCTCTTCCAGCGGCTGCGCGCCCAACTGCACCAACGCAGCATCGAGCACCGCATCGACGACATGCTGAGCTCCTGAAGCGCGAACGCGCCGAGGAGCGCAGGCCCCTCGGCGCGTCGTTCGTTTCGGTTTCGAGCGGGAGAGCGACGAGCCGCTCAGTGCGCCCCGCCGGCCTCCGGCTTCTTCTCGGCCGCGGGCTTCTCGCCACCGGCGGCCTGCCCTTCCTTCGGGGCTTCGGCCGCCTCCTTCTTGCACTTCTCCACGTCGTCCGTGGAGATCATCATCGTCTCGGCGATATCCTGGGCCGAACGACCCATCTTCACCGACTTCATGACGATGCCGCAGTTGACGTCGCTCGCGAAGCTCGACGAGAGACTCGCGAGCACGAGAGCGGCCGCTCCGGCGATGCTCAACGACGCTGTGCGCATGCTCCAACCTCCTTGCGATTTGACGGTGCCCGATTGCACCGGGTGGGGACGAGGCGATTGCACGGAAGCACGCGGATTACACTATGCGGCCGATTCGTACACAAGGGATCCGGCGGCGGCGAGGAGCGCGCGCATGGCGGCGGTGGTGGGCGCGCGTGTGAGCGCGGCGCGGAGCTCGGCGCCGCCGCGGAGGTGCTTCACCATCCGGCACGCGAGCCCCCGCGAGCGCCCGAGCGCGGCCTTCGGGGGCAGCTCTTCCTCGAGGCGCGCGATCATCTTGTCGACCGCCGCGATGCGCTCCGCCGGGGTCGGCGGAGCCGTCGGGAACCCCCGCTGCAGGGCCTCGATCTCGCGGAAGATCCATGGGTGCGCCAACGTGGCGCGCCCCACCATGATGCCGTCCACGCCGGTCTCGGCGAAGCGTGCGAGCGCGCCCGCCGCGCTCGTGACATCGCCGCTGCCGATCACCGGCACCCGGACCGCCTGCTTCACCTGCGCGACGAGCTCCCAGTCCGACTCGCCGCTGTAGAGCTGCGCCCGCGTCCGGCCGTGGACCGCGATCGCCTGGGCACCCTCGCCTTCCGCCAGGCGCGCCACCTCGACGGCGTTCCGCGACCCCTCGTCCCAGCCGGCGCGGATCTTCACCGTGAAGGGAATCTCGAGCGCGCGGCGCAGCGCTCCGAGGACCTCCCGCAGCACGGCGGGCCGGCGCATGAGTTCGGCGCCGCCGCCCTTCTTGGTCACCTTGGGAGCGGGACAGCCGCAGTTCACGTCGACGATGTCGGCGCCGAGATCCTCCGCCATGCGCGCCGACTCGGCCATGCGGACCGGATCGGCGCCGAAAAGCTGGATCGAGATCGGCCGCTCGAGCGGGCGGAAACGCATCATGTCACGGGTGCGGACGTTCCGGCGCGTCAGCGCCTCGATGCTGATGAGCTCGGTCACGACGAGGCCGACCGCGTCCGCGTTCTGCTCCTTCACGAATGAGCGATACGCGGAGTCGGTGATGCCCGACATCGGGGCGAGCACGAGGTTCGGCGCGACCGTGACGCCGCCGATCGAGAACCGCTGCGCCGTCACGCCCCGAGCTCCGGCCGGCGGCCGTTCCAGGGCGGCGCCTGATCGCGGACGTACGAGCCCCGCAGCACGAGATCGTCGCGGAAGCGCGGTCCGACGATCCAGGTCCGAACGGCGAGACCCGCGTCGTCCCCCAGGTCCTTCCCGCCGATCGGCAGCCCTGCACGGGGTCCGAAGCGCTCGCCGGCGACGATCGGGCGCCGGAGCGCCGCCGCCGCCCCCGGAGCTTCCTCGCGGCGCAAGACCACGAAAGCACTTAGCGGCGGATTCAGTGCATCGATGCGATCCGGGCGCGACTGCACGAGTTCCGTAGGCGCGAGCTCACCATCGCGCACGGCTTCCGCGCGTTCGAACGGCGGTCGGAACACGAGGTCCTTCATACGCGATTTCGCTTGCTCGACGACACGAGAGGTGTAGAACCTGGGCCCATGGATGGCCTGTTCGTCGCGCTTGGGATCGCGGGCGGCGCCATGATCGTCGCCGTCGCGTACCTCATCATCAAGTAAAGTAGCCCCCAGGATTACTCCGGCCGCTCCGATACCGGCACGTAGTCGCGCTCCTCGGGGCCGAGGTAGATCTGCCGTGGACGGGCGATCTTCTGATCGTCGTCCTGCAGCATCTCGATCCATTGCGCCAGCCAGCCGGAGGTCCGCGGGATCGCGAACAGCACCGGGAACATGTCCATCGGAAATCCCATCGCCTGGTAGATGATGCCCGAGTAGAAATCGACGTTCGGGTAGAGCTTGTGCGAGACGAAATAGTCGTCGGCGAGCGCGATGCGCTCGAGCTCGATGGCGATGTCGAGCAGCGGATTCGGTCCCGTCACCTCGAACACCTCGCCGGCGATCTGGCGGCAGATCTTCGCGCGCGGATCGTAATTCTTGTAGATGCGGTGCCCGAAGCCCATCAGGCGGATCTCGCCCTCCTTCACGCGCTTGATGTAGGCCGGCACTTTGTCCTTCGAGCCGATCTCCATGAGCATCCGGATGACGGCCTCGTTGGCGCCGCCATGGAGCGGGCCATAGAGGGCGGCGGTCGCCGCCGCGATTGCGGAATAGGGGTCCACCTGCGAGCTCCCGACGCCGCGCATGGCGCTCGTCGAGCAGTTCTGCTCGTGGTCGGCGTGCAGGATGAAGAGCACGTCGATCGCGCGCTCGAGCGCGGGATTCGGCTTGTACTTTAGCTCGGTCATCTTGAAGAGCATGTTCAAGAAATTGCCGGTGTAGCTGAGGTCGTTGTCGGGGTACGCGTACGGCATGCCGATCGAATGACGGTACGCGAAGGCAGCGATCGTCGGCATCTTGGCGATCAGGCGGTGCGTCTGGATGCGCCGCGACTCGGGATCGAAGATGCGCTTCGCGTCCGTGTAGAAGGTCGAGAGCGCGCCGACGGTGCCGACGAGGATGCCCATCGGGTGGGCGTCGTAGTGGAAGCCGTCGATGAACTTCTTGATGTTCTCGTGGATGATCGTATGGAGACGGATGTTCTGGTCGAACGCCTTCAGGTGCGACGGCTTCGGCAGCTCCCCCTTCACCAAGAGGTACGCCGTCTCGAGATACGTGCTCTGCTCGGCGATCTGCTCGATCGGATAACCGCGGTAGCGCAGGATGCCCTTGTCGCCGTCGATGTAGGTGATGCGGCTCTTGCACGACGCGGTGTTGGTGAACGCCGGATCGTACGCCATGAGCCCGAAATCTTCCGGGTCGGTCTTGATCTTGCGGAGGTCGAGCGCCCGGATCGTGTTGTGCTCGACCGGCACCTCGTAGGTCTTCCCCGTCCGATTGTCGGTGATCGTCAGCGAGTCATGCGGCATGGCGTCCGTCCTTTCCTTTTCGCGCGCGGATTCTAGCGGACCGAGCGAATGCCGCAACGCGACGAGAACCGGATCCTCACCATGCGGGGCCGGCGGCGCGGTCGAATGGATCGAATCCCGGGCCCGGCACGGCACGACCCGCCATGATCGCCCGCGCCTCCACCACCGCGTCGCCGAGCGACGCCATGCGGCTCAGCTTCGCGCCGAGAGCTCGTGGACGGCGGCGATCACGGCGCCGACGTGCTCGAGCGGGGTCTCGGGCAAGACGCCGTGGCCGAGGTTGAAGACATGGCCCGGACGCCCGCCCGCACGCTCGAGGACGCGCGCGACGCGCCGGCGGATCTCGTCCACCGGCGCGAAGAGCGCGACCGGATCGAGGTTGCCCTGCACCGCCACGTCGTACCCGACGCGCCGCCACGCGTCGGCGAGATCGACGTGCCAGTCGAGCCCGATCACGTCGCCGCCGGCCTCGCGGACGAGCTCGAGCAGCGCCGCGGTGCCGGTGCCGAAATGGATCGCCGGCACACCGGTGTCCACGAGCGCCGTGAACGTGGCGCGCATGTGCGGCAGCACGTAGGCCCGATAGTCGTCGGGCCCGAGGCACCCGACCCAGCTGTCGAACACCTGCACCGCCTGCGCGCCGGCCGCGACCTGCGCTCGCAGGTACTCGACGATCGTCTCCGAGAGGCGCTCCATGAGCGCATGCCAGGCGCCGGGGTCGGTGTACATGAGCGTCTTCGTGTGCCGGTACTGACGCGAGCCGCCGCCCTCGATGACGTACGAGGCGAGCGTGAAGGGCGCGCCCGCGAAGCCGATCAACGGCACCCGACCCGCGAGGCGCCGCCGCACCAGGCGCACCGTCTCGAGCACGTAGCCGAGCCCGTCGGCGACCGGCACGCGGGCGAGCGCGTCGACGTCGGCGCGCGTCCGCACGGGACGGTGGATCACCGGCCCGTCGCCCTTGGCGAACTCGAGCCCGACGCCCATCGGCTCCAGCACCAGCAGGATGTCGGCGAAGAGGATCGCGGCGTCGACCGGGAAGCGCTCGACCGGCATGAGCGTCACCTGCGCCGCGAGCTCGGGCGTCTTGCAGAGCTCGAGGAATCCGTGCCGGGCGCGGAGCGCCCGGTACTCCGGCATGTAGCGGCCGGCCTGACGCATGATCCAGACCGGCGTGCAGTCGGTCGGCTCGCGACGGCAGGCGCGGAGGAATCGCGTGGCGGCGGACACCAGCGCGGACAATGCCAGGCTCGCCGCGCGGCGTCGAGTCTAGCAGGTTGCTGAAAAGGGCCGATCTGCTTCGTTGCTCGGGTCGCTCAGTCGTGCGGCGTAGCTCCGCTACGCCTCCTCCTTCGCTCGCCTCGCGCCTCGCATCTCGACCCTTTTGAGCAACCTGCCGGGAGTACCATGTGCGCATGGTGTGAGCGTCGCTCCGCTCCGCTCATCCCATTTCAACTTCAGTGTGACCCTGCGGGACGTTCGACGAGCCGGAAGCTCGGTAGGAATGAAAGATGGCCCTTCCTCAGCAACCTGCCAGCTAGCGCACCTCGGCGCGCCGCTTGCCGGCGAGCAGGCCCGGCGCGGCGCGCAGGGTCTCGGTGACGAGCGGTCCCATCTTCGGACGGCTCGGCTCGAGGTCGGCGGCCAGCCCGGCCGCCGCGAGCGCCGCGCTGCAGACGGGGCCGATCGAGCCGACGACGACGCGTGCGAAGGCGACGCGAAGCGGGTCGGCGACTCCCCGCGCGTCCGCGACCTGCAGGAGGTGCACCACCTGCGTCGCACTCGTGAAGAGCGCCACCTCGATGTTCCCGGCGACGAGCCGCGCGATCGCCTCCGCGAGTGGTCCGAGATCTTCCGGCAACGCCCAGCGGTACACCGGCACCGCCGTCACCCGCGCCCCGCGCGCGCGGAGCCCGTCGAGCAGCTCGGGATTTGCCGCCCCGTACTCCTGCACCGCGACGCGCGTGCCCGCGAGCGGCCCCGCCGCGTCGAGCGCCGCGAGGAGCTCGCGCCACGTGCCCGGCTCGGGCACCGTGAGGGCCGGCACGAGGCCGAGTGCGCGGAGCGCCGCCACCGGCTTCGGTCCGCGCGCCACGAGCGTCGTCCGGTCGAGCAGCTGCGCCGCCCGCTCGCGCGGGAGCACCGGCGCCATGGCGTCGACGAGCGCGCGCGTCCCGACGCCCGTCAGCAGCACGACGACGTCGACCTCACCCGCCGCGAGCGCATGCGCGAACGCGAGCGCCGCCGGCCGCTCCGCGAGCGGCACCTCGCGCATCGACGGGGCGACGAACGGCTCCGCGCCCTGCTTCCGGATGAGCGCCGCGATCTCCGCCGCCCGGCGGCTCTCGAAGGCGACCACCCGAAGGGGAGCGTCCGCCATGCGCGCTCGCGCGCGGCCCTACCGGATCTCGAGGAGCTCGACCTCGAAGGTGAGCGTCGCGTTCGGCGGGATCACGCCGCCCGCGCCGCGCGCCCCGTAGGCGAGGTCCGGCGGGATGACGAGCTTGCGCGTGCCGCCGACCTTCATCGTGGCGACGCCTTCGTCCCAGCCCTTGATGACCTGGCCGCGACCCACCGCGAAGCTGAACGGCTGGCCGCGATCCTTCGAGCTGTCGAACTTCTTCCCGTCGACGAGCCAGCCGGTGTAGTGCACCACCGCGGTCTGGCCCTTCTGAGGCGACGCGCCCGTGCCGGCCTCGAGGTCCACGTACTGGAGCCCGCTCGGCGTCGTTTCCAGGTTCTCGGCCATCGTGCCCGCCTTTTCCGCGGAAGCGCCGGCCTCGTGGCCGGCTTCCTGCGACCGCTCGCAACCGATCGCGAGCGCCGCGATCAACGCGAGAGAGAGTATGATCCGATTCGTCATGGCGCGGCGCACGCTATCGGCGCCGTCGGAGTCGGTCAACCACGCGACGCCGGTCGCGCGTGTCAGTCCGCGGCCACTGCGGCGGAGGCGCGGCGGGCAAAGCGGATCGGCAGCCGTTCCGGTCCGTTGATGCCGAGCGGCGGGCGCCAGACGCTCCCGGCCTCGACGGTCGGACACGCGCACCGCGCGACGAGCGCCGCGAGCGCCTCCTGCAGCTCGGCGCGCGCGAGCGCCGCGCCGAGACAATGGTGCGCCCCGTGTCCGAAAGCGAGGTGCGGCGCCGCCGCGCCGTGCGCAGCGTCCACGCGCTCGGGATCGGCGAAGACGCGCTCGTCGTGGTTGGCGCTCCACACCGAGAGGAAGACCGTCTCGCCCGCCGCGATGCGCTCGCCGTCGACGTCGACCGGCTCGGCCGCGGTCCGCCCGACGCCGGTCACGGCCGAGCGGAAGCGCAGCACCTCTTCGACGACATCCGCCACCGCCACCGTACCGGCCGCCGCGGCGTCCCAGAGATCGGGATGCTCGGAGAGCACCTGGATCGTCCATCCGAGCTGATTCTTGGTGGTCTCGTGGCCGGCGAAGACGAGCCCGGCGATGAAGCCGTGCACCTCGAAGTCGGACCAGCCGTCCTCGAGCGCCGCCTGCGCGATGCGGCTCACCAGGTCGTCGCGCGGCTCGGCGCGGCGGCGCGCCGCAAGCTCCGCCGTGTAGGCGAGGAGCTGGGTCAGCGCCTCGTCGACGGCCGCGATGTGCATCGCGACGAGCGGGCTGAAGCCGAGCCCGATCGTGTTCGCCCAGCCCCGGAAGCGCTCGCGGTCGTCGGTGGGAACGCCGATCAGCTCGCAGAGGCCGAGCGAGGGATACGGGTCGGCGAAGGCGGCCATGAACTCGCAGCGGCCGGCGTCGACGAACGCGTCGATGAGCTCGTGCGCGGCCCGCCGCAGGAAGGGCCGCAGGCGCTCCACGCTCCTTGGCGTGAAGGTGCGCGACATGACGCTCCGGTAGCGCTGGTGCTCGGCGCCATCGCGGTTCAGCGGCGAGATCGCCATCCACTCGTAGAACGGCCCCGAGCTGACGCCGACGGCGCGGAGGAAGGCCGGGAAGTCGGCGCGCATGCGCGGGTCCGTGAGGAGGCCGCGCACCTGCTCGTGACGCATCACACCGGCGCCTCCGAGCTCGAGCGCCACGACGCCGCCGGCGTCGCGCGCGCGGCGGAGCGTGCCGAACGGATCGGCCGCGAACTGTCCGACGTCGAGTCGTGTGCGGGTCATGACGGGTCCTCCACGACGCTGCCTGACACGCGCGCCGATCCGGGGGAAGACGGGGCGCCGGGCATCCGCCACGCCGCCCACCGCAACGCCGCCGCCGCGAGCAGGACCGCCACGAACGCCCAGTACCCGAGGAACGGGTGCGCGCTCTCCTTCCGCCCGACGCTGTCGACGAGGCAGAGGAAGAAGACCGCCCATACGAACCAGACGCCGGCGCGGTGGAGCCGCCGCCAGTGCGCCTCCGCGAGACGCCGCCGCACGGCGACGAGCGACGTGACCGTCATGAGCGCGACCAGCACGAGACCCGGTACGCCGATCAGGAAGTCGGCGTCGGTCACCATGGGCGGACGCTCCGGCGCATAGAGCCCGTAGAGCCGCAGCAGGCAGCCGACGTGCACCGTCATGGTGGCCCCGAACGCGACGCCGAACGCGCGCCGCCGGCGCAGCAACCACCGGCTCCATGGCGCCGGTCGCAGCCGCGCGAGCGGCGCCGCCGTGAACGCCAGCACGAAGTAGACGAACGAGACGCGCGCGGTCGCACGCAGCGCGAGGCGGGTCGCCTCGCGTCCGGCCTCGCCCGCGACCAGGACGCTCGCCGCGACCGTCAAACCGAGCAGTGTGGCGCCGACGATCCACGCGATCTCTCCCGGGTCGGCGCGCGTGGCGGGCGGCGGCATGGCGGCATGCGCGGTCATGGCGAAGCGGAGACGCGATCGCGACGGGTCGCGGTGACAACACGACGACGGGGGGTCACGCCGTCACCGATCATACCCGCCCCCCGCTTCGAAGGCAGCGTTTCGCGCACCGGAGCTCCGCGACGAAGCGTCGTTTCGAGAAAGTCACGCGGCCTCCGCCATCGCGCGCGGGACCCGTCCCGTCAAGCGCGCCGCTCAAGCGCGCCGCCTTCTTGCCGCAACGCGGCATCGAAATTCTCCGAGACATCTCCAGAAACCTGTGCTATGCGACAGCACCTTCGCACAGTGGGTCTTGGTCGGTCGTCGTGGTGAGTGCCGTGGAGGGGTTGCGGGATGGAAGAGGCGGAGAGAAACGGCGTTCGTAAGACCAGGACGACGGCGCGAAGCGCTGTCGATCCCTTCGGCTTCGACCCGATCGCACGCGCGCGCGCGAAGCCCTTCTTTCGATTCCTCTACAAGTACTACTGGCGCGTCGAGGTCGAGGGTCTCGAGCACCTCCCGACCGAAGGACCGGTGCTGCTCGCGGCCAACCACTCGGGAGCGCTCCCCTTCGATGCCGCGATGATCTCGCTCGCCGTCGAGGACGAGCACCCCGCGCACCGCATCGTCCGGATGCTGTACGCGAAGTTCGTGACCGACCTCCCCGGGATCGGCACGCTCTTCAGCCGGCTCGGCGGCGTCGAAGCCTCGACCATGAACGGCGCGACGCTGCTCAAGCGCGGCGAGGCCGTCGGGATCTTCCCCGAGGGCGAGGAGGCGCTCGGCAAGCCGTACCACCAGGCCTATTGTCTCCGTCCGTTCCGCACCGGCGTCGCGCACCTGAGCGCGCGCCATCAGGCGCCGGTCGTCCCCGTCGCGGTGATCGGCGCCGAGGAAACGACGCGCTCCCTCTTCCGCATCCCGCAGCTGCCGCGTATGTTCCGCGTCCCCTTCATTCCCGTACCGAGCCTGCTCTATCTGCTCGGCCCGCTCGGCTACTTGCCGCTCCCCACGAAGTGGCGCATTCGCTTCGGCCCGCCCCTCATGCCCGTGCGCCCGTACCCGCGCACCCCGCGCGAACAATTCCTCCACGAACGCGCCGAGTACGTCCGCGCGGAAGTCCAGCGGCTGCTCGACGCGGAACGCCTACGCCGCAGCACCGTCATCTTCGGCTGACGGCAGGTTGCTCAAAAAGGGGCAGATGCAAGGCGCGACCGACTGAGCGCGGAGGCGTAGCGGAGCTACGCCGCACCCTCTCCGAGGGCACGGCAAGCGAAGGAGGGAGCAACGCAGCAGATGCCCCTTTTTCAGC
>JADLHM010000073.1 GCA_020848745.1 Deltaproteobacteria bacterium
TCAGCTGCACCTCTGGTAGCAGCGCCCTTCAGGGCGCTCACAGGGCCGCTCGTGAGCGGCCAACATTCCAGCCGCTTTGAGCGGCTCACTCTTCAAATTCCCCCGGCTTTGCCGGGGGATCATTAAGTAGTCCGCGTCTGCCGGTTCGACCATTCCCCCCACCCCACTGTCTCACGATCATTGGCAGAGAGGGTTCACGCGATCCTACCTCAGCCATCGTTCCGCGCCGTCCAACGGATGGCCGCTCACTTGCGGCCGCGCGTGCAGGTTGCCACGAACCGTGAGGGTGAGAGCGCGCGAGTTGAGTCGACAGCAAGCTCGACGAAGTGACGAAGTGTTCGACGCACGACGGTGTGCGTCTCGATCGGCCTCGTCGACAGCCCCGGCTCCAGGCACTCGACACATCGCAGCTTCGCGATCGCGCGGACTGACGACGCCTGTGCGTTGGACCGCCGCGTCCCTCACTCCTCCGGCGGCGATCTCCCCGAGCTCGCGCCGCGCTAGCGAGACGATTGACAGAGGTCGCTCCATACTAGTCGGCTTTGTCACTGAAGATCGGGTCGCCCTGTTTGGTGAAGGGCGCGCTGAACGTCGAGCTCCAGCACGTCCCGTCGCTGGATTGTTTGAGCTGGACGACGACCGGAGTCACCAGGCTCCCGACCGTCGGGGGGACCTCCAGGTAAAAGCCCTTACCCTTGAACTGGAGCTGCGCCTTGCCATCGACGCCCCCCTTCAACGCCAACCCGACGCCGCCCTCGGGGTCCAGAGCCTTGGTCTTGAACTGATAGCCCTTGCTCCCTTCCTTCCAGCAAGGCTTGCCGGAGCAGGTGCCGCCGGCAGGGAAGGAGGTCGTGCTGACGAGCGCACCGGCACTGTACAGGCACACATGGTACGACTCGGTCGCGGTGGGATCGCCGAACTCGGCTTTCGTCGTCGCGGCGCCCACCCACTTCCACTGGAACTGACTCTTGTAGGGGTCGCCCGTGATGACCTTGAGCTTCACCGAGGCCTTGCCGGTGACGGGCGCGCGACAGCCGAGCGTCGGCGCCGCCTCGCAGGGCTCGATGGTGCAGGTGGCCGAGCACCCGTCGTCGTCCTCGACGTTGTTGTCGTCGCACTCCTCCCCCGCGTCGAGATTGCCGTCCCCACAGATGCCGGGGGTCACCGTGACCGTCGGCGTCGGCGTCAGGGTGAACGTCGGCGTGACGGTCGGGGTCGGTGTGGCGGTCCGGGTGGGTGTGATGGTGGTCGTCGGCGTCGGGGTCTCGGTGACCGTCGGCGTCGGGGTGAACGTCGGCGTCGCGGTCGGCGTCGGTGTCGGTCCGGTCGTGACGACAAGCGTCACGTCAGTCGCGTTCACGATCTTCTGGAACACCTTGCCGCCCCCGATGACGAGGCCGGCCACGTGGTTGAAGTCGCCGGTCCGTGATCCGAAGGTCATGACCGTGAACGTGTCGCCGACGTTCGGATCGAAGCCGTCGATGAGGACGATGTCGAGCGTGCCGCCGAGGGTCGCGGCACCGCTCGTCGCCAGGCGATCGTACTGCGAACCGACCGTGAGGCCGCCGATCTCGGATTTGAAGGTGCCGCCGCTCGCCTGCGTGTAGGCGCCGGTGTGATTGAGCTGCCCGGCGGACAGGCCGGGCCCGACGGTGCCGCCCGTGTTGTTGACCGTGCCGGTCAGTGTGCCGGTGCCCTCGAGCGTACCGCCCTGGATGGTCATCGCGACGCCCGTCTTCGTGATGGCGCCGCCGTTCAGTCGGGTGAACCCGGCGGTCTGCGTGTACGTCCCGCCGAAGCTGAGCGTACCGGAGAGGCTCTCGATCGTGCCCGTGTTGACGAGGGTCGGAGCGATCGAGCTGGTGGCCGTACCGCTCGCCTTCCGGAGCGTGCCGTTGTTGGTGAACGTGCCCGTGCCGCTGATCGACTGGCCGCCGCCGTCGTTCACGAACTCGAACGTGGAGTTGTTCACGATCGCCGCCGGCGCCGCCATGCTGATGCCGGAGCCGATGAAATCGGCGCCGGTAAACGTCGTGCCGCCGGCGAGCACGAGTGTCCGGCCGTTCATGTTCTTTCCGCCGGTCGGACCGTTCACCGTGAGGAGTCCGTTCACAGTGATCGTGCCCGTACCGGTGATGAGGGTTCCGAGGAAGCCATTGCCCGACCAGCTCATGGTTCCCGCCACGTTGATGTCGGCCGAGCCGCCGATCGTCGCACCCTGGAAGGTCAGGCTGCTGGCGCTGACGGGGGTCGCACTCGTGAAGTTGGCGACCGAGCTGTTGTTGACCGTGAGCAGCCCCATCGACGGGCTCGCGCCGCTAAAGGTCGTGGTGCCGCCGGTGACCTGCGTCGCGCCGACGCTGAGCGTGCCTGGCACCGTCGTCGTGACGCCGGTGAAGCGGGCGGTGCCCGCGCCGGTGACGGTCGTGGTCGGGTGTAGGCTCTGACCGGACCCGGCGAAGATCAGGGTCGCACCGGACGCGATGCTGTAGGTCGAACCGGCGCTGCTCGTGCCACCGGCGACGCTGACCGTTCCCGACAACGCTTCGACCGCACCGTTGTTGGTGAACGTGGGCTCGATCGTGCTCGTCCCGGTGTTACCCACCTGCTTCCGGATGATGCCGTTGTTGGTGAACGTCCCCGTTCCGCTGATGGCCTGGTTGGCCCCGGAGTCGCTCACGAACTCGAAGGTGGCGTTGTTGATCATGGCGGCTCCACCCGACAGAGCGACCCCATGCTGGTTCCCGGTGAACGTGGCTCCGCTGGTCAGCACCATGGTGCGCCCATCCAGGGTCTTCTGCCCGAAGACGGTAGCATTGATGGTGAAAAGGCCATTGACCGTGATTGTGCCGCTGCCGCTGACGTGACTCGACGTGAAGCCGGCACCCGTCCAGCTCATTGCCCCCGCGATCGCGATGTCGTCGGTGCCGCCGAGGATGGCTTGAGAGAACGTGAGGCTGGCGGCGTTGACGACGGTGCCGGAGGTGAAATTGCCGACCGACCCGCCGCTCATCGTGAGGGCACCCATCAACGGGTTGGCGCCGGTGAAGTTCGTGGTGCCGCCAGCGAGCTGGGTCGTCGCGGCGGCGTACGGACAAGCGACGGTGGTAGTCGTAGCGACGAACCGCACCGTCCCGGCCGCACTGATGCTCGACGTCGCGTTCAAACTCTGGCCGGTCCCGGCGAAGGTCAGGGTCGTGCCGGATGCGGCGCTGTAGCTCGACCCGGCGCTGCTGGTGCCGCCCGCGATGCTGAGCGTACCCGACAAGGCTTCGACCGTGCCGTTGTTCGTGAACGTGGGGTCGATCGCGCTCGTCCCGGTATTGCCCGCCTGCTTCCGCACGGTGCCGTTGTTCGTGAACGTGCCCGTGCCGCCGATGACCTGGGAGGCGCCGGAGTCGCTCACGAATTCGAAGGTGGCGTCGTTGATGATGGCGGCTCCGGACGACAGGCTCACTCCGTGCTGGTTCCCCGTGTAGATGGCCCCACCGACCAGGTGCAGCGTGCGCCCGCTCAGGGACTTCGCGCCGAACACGGTAGCATTGATCGTCATGAGGCCGTTCACCGTGATCGTGCCGCTGCCGGATACCTGGCTCGCCAGGAAGCCGGCACCCGTCCAGGCCATCGTACCGGTGATCTGGAGGTTGCCGTTGCCGGCCAGGGTGCCGTTGCCAATCGCGAGACTCTGGATCGAAGCCCCGGGAGCATCGAGCGTGCACGTGCCGCCGTTCGAGATCGTGACGCTGTCGCCGACGCCGGGCACGCCGTTCGGGTTCCAGTTGGTCGCCGTGAACCAGTCGCCCGAGGCGACGTTCCACGAGTACGACACCGCGTGCGCGCTCGGGGCGAATAGCAGGACGAAGCACGCGGCGATGACGAACGAGGCGAGGCGGCCTGGGGCGGTGAAGGATGGTGACATGACAACCTCCTGACAAGCGCTCTCAAGGTCGGAAGATTCCACATCCGTCGCGAAAAGATCGAGCGAAATCCTGACGAATGGCTGGCGCCCCCGTTCGAAATGGTGCGCCGTTCTGACGCAACCTTGCAGGACAGGGACACGGTGACGCTCAAGGCAATGTCGGACGCCCATCGGTCGAGGTTCGGACTCTTCGGCTACGATCCGGTCAAGCAGAGGCGCAAGCTCCGCCGGAGCGGGCAGATCTACGCCCGCATCATCACGCTGCTCCGCTGCTTCATCGTCCATCGCGGCCTGCCGAACGCGAGCCCGGACCGCCTCCGGTTGTCCGCCGACTTCCGCTACCAGCCGGCCGCATGATCGGCAGCGGTAGCAGCCCGCGGCCTGTGATGCTGAGCCTGCGCGTGCGCGTGGCGGCGCGCTCGGTTGCCGCCGCGAGAATATGTCATAGGAAGGGAGCGCGTACCCGTCACGCCGAGCCGAGGGCTCCTCGTGACGACGCCGCGCGACGTTTCTGGCGGGAGGGCCACTCATGGCTGAGAAAAAGGGGATCGACCGCCGCTCGTTCCTGCTCGGCGCCGCGGGCGGTGCGGCGGCGACCGCGCTCGGCGCGGCCGGCGTCGCGGCCGTACGCGAGAAGTCGCGCCGCTTGCGCACGCCCGCCGCGGTCGATGCCGGGAAGCCGGCCGAGATCGCCGAGTCGTTCGCCGACTCGCGGCCGGCGTACGCCGCCGACGCGACGGCGCCGGCCGGCGCGCCGAACGTCGTGGTGATCATCCTCGACGACGTCGGCTTCGCGGACCTCGGTTGCTACGGTAGCGAGATCCGCACGCCGAGTCTGGACGCGCTCGCGGCGGGCGGGCTCCGCTACACGAACTTCCGTACCTGCGCGATGTGCTCGCCGACCCGGGCTGCCCTGATGACCGGCCTGAACCACCATTCCGCCGGCATGGGCTGGCTCGCCGACGTCGACGCCGGCTACCCCGGCTACCGCGGCGACCTGACGCACGACGCCGCGACGCTCGCCGAGGTGCTGCGCGAGCGCGGCTGGTCGACGCTGCACGTCGGCAAGTGGCACGTGAACCTGGCCGCGTCGTGCGGCCCGACCGGTCCCTACCACAACTGGCCGACGAGCCGCGGCTTCGAGCGCGCCTACTGGTTCCAGGGCCATTCGACCGACTACTTCAAGCCGTCGGAGCTGATCGACGGCGTGACGCCGGTCGAGGCCGAGGAGCGCGACGACTACTTCGTCAACGACGCCCTCACCGACCGGGCGATCGCCTACGTGCAGACGCAGAAGGCCGTCACGCCGGAGAAGCCCTTCTACCTCCAGCTCTGCTACCCGGCGGCGCACTCCCCGCTGCAGGCGCGTCCGCGCGACCGTGACGCGTACCGCGGCGCCTACGACGCGGGCTGGGACGTCGTGCGCGCGCGGCGCCTCGAGCGCCAGCGCGCGCTCGGCGTCGTGCCCGGGACGACGCAGCTTCCGCCGCTCTCGCCGGGCGCCGACCCGTGGGACCGCCTCGACGCCACCCAGCAGCGGGTCTGCGCGCGCTACATGGAGGTCTACGCCGGCTGCATCTCGAACGCCGACGCCAACATCGGCCGCTTCCTCGCCGCGCTCGACGCCGGGGGATGGCGCGAGAACACGCTCGTCCTCGTGTTCTCCGACAACGGCGGCTCGGCGGAGGGCACGCCGACCGGCACCCCGAACGTGTTCGCCCCGGCCTTCGGGCGGCCGGTACCGGTCGAGGAGGCCGCGAAGCTCTACGACGTCATGGGCGAGGACGCGACCTTCCCGCACTACCCGATCGGCTGGGCCTGCTGCTCGAACACGCCCTACAGGCTCTACAAGCAGTACGCGCACCTCGGCGGCGTCGCCGACCCGCTGATCGTGTCGTGGCCGAAGCGCATCGCGGCCAAGGGCGAGCTGCGCACGCGCTTCGTGCACGTCGTCGACCTCTATCCGACGATCCTCGAGGCGACCGGCGTCGAACGGCCCGCGACCCATCGCGGGCGGCGCCTCAAGCCCGTCGAGGGCACGAGCGTGCTCGCCACCTTCGCCGACCCCGCCGCGCCGACGCGCACCAGCCAGTACTTCGAGCTCGGCGGCCAGCGCGCGTTCCTGGATGGCGACTGGCGGCTCGCGACCCGCCACGCGCGCGGCACGCGCTTCGAGGACGACGTCTGGGAGCTCTACGACCTCGCGGCGGATCCGAACGAGCTCGTCGATCTCGCCGCCGAGCATCCCGACAAGGTGCGCGAGCTCGTCGCGAAGTGGAACGCCGCCGCCGAGCGGTACGGCGTCTTTCCGCTCGACGACCGCAACCTCGTCATCAAGATGGTGCAGGACCGGCAGCGGCGCGGCCTGCGCGCCGACTGGGAGCTCGTGCCGCCGCTCGAGCGGCTCGCGAGCCAGGTCGCGCCCCTCGTCTGCGCGCTCGGACACGAGATCACCGTCGAGCTCGAACGGCCGGCCGGGCGCGGCGACGGCGTCCTGCTCGCGCACGGGTCGCGGCACGCGGGCTACGTCCTGCACGTGCGCGACGGCCGGCTCGTCTACGAGCAGAGTCTGGCGCCGTGGAACGAGCGCATCGAGAGCGACGTCGCGCTGCCGGACGGCCCGGTCACGGTGCGCTACGTGCAGACGATGACCGCGCGTCCCTTCGACGGCACCGGCGCGCTCTACGTCGGCGATCGCAAGGTCGCCGAGCACGCGTTCGCGCGCGTGCTCTTTTCGACGTCCTACGACGGCTTCTCGCTGGGATCCGATCTCGGCAACCGCGTCTCGACGCTCTACGCGGGACCGAACCCCTTCCAGGGACGCATCGTGCGCGTCAAGATCCACGTCGACACCACGCCGTTCAGCGCGATCGAGACGATGCGCTTCATCGACGCGATCGGCATCCGCGTGTAGCCGGCCGTGGGAGGCGAGGGCGTGCGCGACGTCGACGCGATGGTCACGGTGCCGGGTGGACGCTACGTCGTCGGGTCCGACGAGCACTACGCGGAGGAGCGGCCGGTGCGCGCGGTCGAGGTCGCGGCGTTCCGCGTCGGCGCGACGCCGGTCACCAACGGGGCGTTCGCGGCTTTCATCGAGGCGACGGGGTGGGTGACCGCCGCCGAGCGCGCCGACCCGCCGGGCTCCGCCGTGTTCGCGATGACGGCGGGACCGGTCGACCTCCACGACCCGATGCGCTGGTGGCGCTTCGTCGCGGGGGCGACGTGGCGCGCGCCCTTCGGCCCCGGCTCGACGATCGACGGCCGCGCCGACCACCCGGTCGTGCACGTCGGGCTCGCGGACGCCGAGGCGTACGCCGCGTGGCTCGGCAAGCGCCTGCCGACGGAGACCGAATGGGAGGCGGCGGCGCGCGGCGGTCTCGCGGGCGCCGCGTACGCCTGGGGCGACGAGCTCCTGCCCGCGGGGAGGCTCCTCGCGAACTTCTGGACCGGCGCCTTCCCCTGGTACTTCGCGCGCGCCGGCGCGCCCGGCACCACGCCGGTGGGGACGTTCCCCGCGAACGGCTTCGGGGCCTACGACATGATCGGCAACGTGTGGGAGTGGACCGCGTCGCCGTTCGCGGCGCCCGCCGCCGGGCCGCGCTGTGCGTGCGGAGGCGGCGATGTCGCCACGGGGCCGCCCGCTTCCGCGGGGCTCGCGGCCGCCGCGGAGCCCGCCCTCATCACGCTCAAGGGCGGCTCGTACCTCTGCGCCGCCGAGTACTGCGCCCGCTACCGGCCCGCGGCGCGCATCGGCCTCACTGCGGATTCGACCACCGCGCACGTCGGCTTCCGCTGCGCGGCCGACGCCTGAGCCGGCGGGCGCCGTCCCGCGGATTGGCAGGGCGGGGAACGTGGGTTAAGCAGCGACCGATCATCGTGCACCTGCCGTCCCACAAGACGCGGATCGTCGCCACGATCGGGCCCGCATCGGAGTCGCCCGAGGTGCTCGAGCGCATGATCGGCGCCGGCATGAACGTTGCGCGCCTCAACTTCTCGCACGGGGACTTCGCGGCCCACGGCCGGCACATCGCGGCGATCCGCGCCGCGGCCGCGCGCGCCGGGCGGCCGGTCGCGATCATGGCCGATCTTTCCGGGCCGAAGATGCGGATCGGGACGCTCGCGGCCGAGCCGATCACGCTCCGCGCGGGCGATCGGCTCGTGCTCACGACCGACGACGTCGCCGGCACGGCCGAGCGGATCGGGGTGACGTTCGCGCGTCTGCCCGAGGTCGTGACGCCGGGCGACGTGCTGTCGCTCAACGACGGCTACATCCAGCTCGAGGTCGCACAGGCGCGCGGACGCGAGGTCGCGTGCGTGGTGCGGGTCGGCGGCGAGCTGCGGTCGAAGAAGGGCTTGAACCTCCCCGGTGTCGATCTCGGCATCGGCGCCTTCACCGCGCGCGATCGAGAGTGTCTGGCGTTCGCGCTTGCGCACGGCGTCGACGCGGTGAGCCAGTCGTTCGTCGAGAGCGCCGCCGACGTCGACGCCGTTCGCGCGGCGGCACGCGCGCTCGGCCACGAGCCCTTCGTCATCGCCAAGATCGAGCGCTCGCGCGCGCTCACCCGGCTCGACGAGATCCTCGACGCCGCCGACGGCGTCATGATCGCGCGCGGCGACCTCGGGGTGGAGGTGCCGATCGAGCGCATCGCGGTCGTGCAGAAGGACATCATGCGACGCGCCAATCAGCGCGCGAAGCCCGTCATCACCGCGACGCAGATGCTCGAGTCGATGACGGCCTACCGCCTGCCGACGCGCGCCGAGGCGACCGACGTCGCCAACGCCATCCTCGACGGCACCGACGCCGTGATGCTCTCCGGCGAGTCGGCGCTCGGCGCCTTTCCGGTCGAGTCGGTCGCGACGCTGGCGCGGATCGCGACCGAGGTCGAACCGACGCGCTGCCAGCTCACGGTCGCCGGGATGTTCGCCGGCATCGACCTGCGCGGGCGGCTCCTCCCCGCGCACCTCGTCCTCGTCGGCATCGAGGCGAGCGTCGCGTACCTGAAGCCCGCCGCCGTGTTCGCGCGGACCCGTGACGGCAACTCGGCCCGCCGCCTCGCCGCGTTCCGCCTCCCGGTCTGGACCGTCGCCGTGTGCGACGACGCTCGCACCGCGCAGCAGCTGCTCTTCTCGTGCGGCGTCGTCCCGGTGCACCTTCCGGAGGCCCCGGCCTCATGGAACGACTGGATCCGGGGCTGGCTCGCCGGGCACGATCTCGCCGGGGGCTTCGCCATCCTCACGCAGCGGACGGAGGAGGAGGGGAACCACCGGGTGGACTTCATCGAGCTGTAGGGCCCGCGACGGCAGCCCGGCACGGGTGCGCGCGCCGTGCGGAGCTATTGGCGCACCACCCCCACCACGACCTCGTTCGACGCCGCCGGCAGCGTGACCAACGTCCCGTCGTCGCCGAGGATCCAGCCCTCGGGGCGCACGTCCGCGACGCCGCGCAGGAAGACCTTCGCGACGAGCGCGTTCGGGGGCGGCGGGTTCAGGTGGTACATCACGAGGAGGCGCACGCCGGCCTCGTTCGCGCTCTCGGCCGCCTCGACCGGCGTCGCGTGGTAGCTCGGGATGTCGCGCATGATCCTGGCGACGCGGTCGCGGCCGGCGCCGGCCGCCGCCTCGCCGATCATGGCGATCAGGTGGTTCGCCTGGGCCTCGTGGACGAGGACGTCGGCGCCGTGCGCCGCGGCGATCAGGGCGGGGCTCTTGGCGGTATCGCCGCTCACCACGACCGACCGGCCCCGGTAGTCGAAGCGATAGCCGTAGGCGGGTGTCGCCGGCTCGTGGTTCACCGGGAACGCGGTGACGACGAGCCCGCCCTCCTCGAGCACCGTGACCGGTTTCGCGCCGGGCGGCGCCACGACGGGAAGCGCGCGCATGCGTTCGATCGCGGGCGGCAGGAGATCGGCGCCGTGATGGGCGACGCGATAGCTCGTGTCGAGCGCGTAGGCCTCCTGGAAGCCGGCGACCACGCGCTCGACGCCTGGCGGCCCGTAGACGCGCAGAGGCTCGGGACGGCCGGCCGCCCAGGTCTGGAGGTTGAGCTCGCCGAGCTCGGCGATGTGGTCGGAATGGAAGTGCGTGTAGAGCACGGCGCCGATGTGCTTGCCGTCGACGCGCATCAAGGCGAGCCGATTCCACGACTGTGGCCCCGTATCGACGACCCAGAGCTTGCCGGCCGCGAAGACGGCGACGCACGCCTTCGCGCGCGTCGGATGCGGCAGCGGCGCGTCCGATCCGCAGAGCGCGACGCGCAGCGCGTCGTCCGCGAGGAGCGCGTTGCCGCGCTGCTCGATCAGGCGCGGGATCACCTGGCGCAGCACCGCGTCCTGGAGCGCCGGCGAGCGCCAGAGCGCCGCGAGCCCGAGCGCCCCGACCAGCACGAGGCCGACCACCAGCCGGAGAAGTCGTCGCATGGCGCGCTCTCCTACCGGGTCGGGGCGGCCCGTGCCATCACGCGAGAAGGAGGCGTGCGCGCTCGATCATCCAGCACGCGGCGAGCGATCCCATCGCATAGATCGGCACCGCGTCGGCCCAGGCGGGAAGGCGAGCGACGACCGGCCGCGTGAGAGCGCGGAGCGCGAGCACCGTCAGCACGAACGCGAGCTGTCCGAGCTCGATGCCGGCGTTGAAGCCGAGGAGCGCGAGCGGCACGGCGTCGGCGGGGAGGCCGGCGGCGCGCAGCGTGCCCGCGAAGCCGAGCCCGTGGAGGAAGCCGAACGCGAGCGCCATGAGCCAGGGACGGCGCCGCATCCGGGTCGCGCCGCCGGCGCCGCCGTCGAGCCTGTCCGCGTCGGCGCGGCTCCTCGGGCGCGCCAGCTCGACCGCGAGCACGAAGATGCTGAACGCGATCAGCACCTCGACCGGCGCCGGCGGCACGCGGGCGACGTCGAGGACGGCGAGCGTCAGCGTGACGCTGTGGCCGAGCGTGAACGCGGTGATCGTCGCCACCAGGCGTCGCCAGTCGGTCGCGAGCAGCAGCAGCCCGAACACGAAGAGCAGGTGGTCGTACCCGGTCAGGATGTGGTCGACGCCGAGGCCGACGTAGCGCCGTGCGACGTCGAGCGCCGTGTCACGCTCCGATACGATGAACGTCGGGTCGCGCGCGCGCAGCACCGTGTCGATCGTGCGTCCGTCGGCAAGCTCGAGATGAAGGAGCGCATCCGTCTTCGCGCCGCCGAGGCCGTCGACGCCGAGGGTCGCGCCGACGAGACCCGTCGTGCCGCAGTCGGCCGTCCAGTGCGACGTGAGGCTCTCCGTGGTCTCGTCGATCGTCGGCGGGCCGGTCGCGGCGCACGCCGGCGGCAGGACCGGACGGAGCTCGGCCCCGATGAGCCGGAGCGTCGGGATCTTCCAGGTGACCGCGAACGTGCCGGGCGTCGTCTCGCGAAGCCCGAGGAGGGCGGGCGAGAGCGCGTGCGCGCCGACGCGTGCGGGCGCGGCGGCGAGCGCGCCGAGCCCGACGAGCAGCGCGAGCGCGAGCGGCCGCGCGACCCGTGCGCGTGGCGACGCCAGGCGACATCCGGCGGCGCCACGTCGCGCGCCGTGCCCGGCGGCCGCCCGGCTACCCGGCATGCTCGTTCTCCACCCGTACGACGTACGCGGCGCGGAGCTCGTCCATCATGCGGGCGAGGTACCGATCGCGCCGCTCGGCGCGCCAGGCGCGGAGCACGCGCGCGCGGACGGCGTCGAGGGGCGGCAGGTCGCCGGCGCGCCGTGCGCTCACCCGGACGAGGTGGACGCCGTAGGGAGAGCGGATCGGCTCCGACCACGTGTCGGCGGGGAGCGCGAGCGCGGCGACGGCGAAGTCGTCCCCGAACGTCTTCGCGAGCGTGGCGCGCGAGACGGCGCGGAGCGTGCTGCCGGCGATGAACGGGTCGCCGAAGCGCGCGGCGACCTCGGGGGAGACGCGCTCGGAGCGGAGACGCGCGAGCAGCGCCCATGCGTCGCCGTCGAGCGTCGCTCCGCGGGTCGTCGCGTTCAGGAACACCTGCGTCAGCGTGACGCTGTCGCTCCGCCGATAGCGCACCGGCTGGCGCGTCATGAAGGCGACGAGCTCGCGGTCGAGCGCCGCCCCCGTCGGCTCGTCCTGGCGGCTCGCGGCCTTGGCGAGGAGGCGCATCTTGGTGACGAGGGCGTTTCGCACCACGACGTCGTCCTTGTCGAGGCCGAGCGCGATGCCGCGCCGGTAGGCCGTCTCCGCATCGCCCGCCGCCTCGCCATAGAGGAAGTGCATCTTCTCGACGACCCGCCAGCGGACGGCGCCGTCGCCGCGGTCGAGGCCGAGCACGAGCGCCTCGCGGTAGAGCATCTCCTCGTCGGCGGCGCGGGCGACGAGCGCCCGCAGCTCCTCGGAGGTCGGTGGCGCGAGGCTCCGCGCGTAGTCGGCGCGGATCTCGGCGACCCGCGCCGCCGAGATCACGATCGGGTCCCGCCCGCGCGCCGCGTCCGGGGGGCGGGCCGCGGCCTGGAGCGCCGCGAGCCCGGCGCCGAGCAGGAGGAAGTGCAGCGCCGGGAGGCGAGCCCCGGCGCCGATGATGCGACCGGCGGCGGCGAGCACGAGCGGGGGCTAACGCGAGGCTTTCAGCTTCCCGCGGAGCCCCTCCCAGACGCGGCCGTCGCTCTGGTCGTAGGCGCCGCTCGCGAGCCGGACGTCCACCCGGTGCGTCGTCGTCCCGGCGTTCGAAAGGTCCAGGCGCACGGTGTCGAGCGTCAACGTCGCGGTGCCGTGCTTGTTGATCCGGAGCCGCGCCTTCTTGACGCCGTCGACGCTGCCGGTCGGGTCGTCGTAGAGGTAGTTCCGGCCCGGGCTGCGCGTGGCGAACGCGCCCGCCGGAAGCGTCGCGGCGTAGACGGCGTCGTCGTCCGTCACGGTCACCGTGAGGCCGTTCGCGACGACGTCGAGCGCGGCGGGCAGCCGGCCGATGGTGAGCTCGAGGCGCAGCCGGTCGCTCGCCGGCGCCTTCCCGAAGCGGATCTGGCCCTTCGTGCCGAACCGCTCCGGCTGGTAGTAGATCGGCGAGGTCCAGGCGCGCTCCTGGATCGTGTCGTCGGCGAGGCCGAGGCAGCACTCGCGGTAGATCGTCGGCACCGACGCGAAGTCGGTGCAGTCGACGGCGAGCGCGTTGCAGAGCCGCTTGCTCCACCGGCAGACCGGGTTCTCGAGCACGCGGGCGTAGTAGAAGGCGCGCTCCTCGGGACGGAACGAGGGATCCTGCCAGACGGCGCAGAGCGACGACGCGCCCGTCCCCGTCGGCGCGCAGGTGGCGAGATCGACGCCCGCCTTGCCGCGGGCGTCGCCCGCGACCTCGAAGACGCGCTCGTGGACCTGACCGTCCGCGTCGGCCCAGCCCTTCACGATCTGGACGCGCTCGAGGGGGGTGCTCGGCTCGCCGTTGCCGCCGGGATCCCGCAGCGCCATGACCGCGAAGCGCGGGCTCCGCCGCCCGAGCGCGGGTCCGATCTCGCCGCCCATCGGCACGCCGTGCGTGTAGCCCTCCTCGACGAAGCTCGCGTCCTCGCACGCGCCCTTCGGGGGATGCCCGCCGAAGAAGCGGACGATCGGCCGCGTGCCGCTCGTCGCGTACGCCTCACGGCGCCGCATGGCCGCGAAGAGCGCGTCGCGCGAGTTCTCCTCCGCCCACAGGACGGTGAGGCCGCCGCCGTTGGTGACGATGCCGCCGGGCGCGATCTTCGAGAGGATGTTCTCGGCGCTGCCGTCGCGCACGCCGAGGTGTCCGGTCGTGCCGAAGTCCTCTTCGACGACACCGCCGGCGAGGCTCGAGTGGCCGTCGGTGCCGCCGACGAAGCCGAGCGCGAAGGGGTTGGCGCCGAGCACGTCCTGCAGGCGGAGGCCCTCCATGAGCGCGTTCCGGACGAAGTTCCGCGCCGGCACGGGCTGGTCCTTGAGCGTACTGGAGAAGAGCTGCTGGCGTTGCAGCTGCTCGAACCCGCAGAGCTCGTCGTTCGGCGAACTCGAGGGCTGGCACTCCGAGCTGCCCTTGTGCTGGAAGACCTCGACGAGCGTCTCGTGGCCGGCGCGCCGCTCGGCGTCGGCGCGCGTGAGCGGCGAGCCGTCGCCGTTCTTCGACTCGAACATCAGCCCGCCGCTCACGTTCGAGTTGTGCGGGATCGAGACGAAGTCGCAATTGCCCGCGGCGTCGAGGCAGTCGGTTTCGAGGACGCTCCACAAGCCCTCGACGAGGGGCTGCTCGTAGTAGCTCGTGGGCAGCGCCGGCACCTCGGCGTTCCGGAAGATGATGTTGCGGTGCAGGTTGTAGCCGTCGAGGTTGTTCGTCCACTCGTACGCCGGGAAGGTCGTGAAGGCGCACGCGTCGGTGCGGTCGTAGAACTCCTCGGCTGCGTCGAGCTCGTCCTGCCACACGAGCGCCGCCTGGGTGAGACAGTTGACGTTGCCCGGTCCGCAGAGGCCGAGCCGCATCGGGTTCGCCGCCTGGATCGTCAGCTGGAACGCGATCACGACCGCCGGGATCGGCGCGGTGATGCCGTCGGGCGGGCTCGCGAGCTCGGCGCGGGCGTCCTGGCAGATCGGGTCGTCGTAGCCCGGCAGGCCCGCGGTCAAGCAGGTGCGGATCTCGCCGAGGAACTCCGAGTGATCGGTGACGGCGGTGAAGTCGAGCGGCCGGCGGAGCTGCGCGGAGCGCGTCGGCTGGTCCAGCGCGTCGTAGGGCGGGAGCGCGATCTGCTCGCCGCGCGCGAAGCGGTAGGCGTCGCGCGGCGTCGTGCGCACCCGGACGAACGCCGCGTCGCCCGAGAAGCTCGTGTGGATGTGGGTCTCGCCGAAGAAGGGGGTCCGCAGGGGATCGTAGCTTGCGCAGTCGGCGCGGCTCTCGGTGCGGACCCAGTCCTGCTGCGGCGGATCCGCGTAGGCCGCGGCGGCGACCGACATCGCGAGACACGAGAAGGCCACGAAGGCGAACGAACGTGGGGGGCGACGCATGGAAGTCCTCCTCGCGGCCGACGGCTCGGCACGGCACCGCGAAGATCCACGAGTCTCAGGACGATCGTCCAACGTCAAGAGAAAAAACGACCGGGAGCACGCTCGGTGGCGTGATCCATGCGCTTGACGCTCTCGCGACGTGGACCTGGTGAGAAATGCGGGCTAAGCCAGCGGCGCCGTGGCGTCGCCGCGTCTCGCGCTCTGGGGGTCGGAGCTCTCGCCGTTCGCGCTCAAGGTGCGGGCGTGTCTCGACTGGGCGGGCCTCGGCTACGAATGGCTGCCCGCCGAGGGCGGACGGCTCCGCAACCTGCGCGTGAATTGGATGATCGAGCGCGCCAAGCGGGCGCGGACCGTCGAGCGCCATCCGCGTCTCGACCCGCTCGACGAGTATCCGCTCGTGCCGTTCCTCGTGGTCGACGACCGGCGCGTGCTCTACGACTCGTCGGCGCTCGCGCGGTGGATCGACGACTGCCACCCCTCCGCGCACGGACGCCTCGTGCCGACCGATCCCGCGGCCGCGTTCGTGGCGCGTCTCCTCGACGAGGCCTTCGACGAATTCGGGCTCTACATCGCGCACCACAACCGCTGGGTCGTGTCGGCGACCACCAACGACGCGGGTGCGCGGCTCGCGCGCGAGTTCCGCCGCGTGCTGCCGCCGGGCACGGGATGGATCATGGCGCGACGCTTCGCCGCGCGGCAGGTGCGGCGGCTGCCGTACCTCTTCAGCGTCGCGCCGGCGGGCTTCTCGGTCGGCCTCCGACCGGCGCTCACGCCGCCCGCGCCCGCCGGTTTCCCGCCGACACACGCGCTCCTCGGCGAGGCGTGGGTCGGCTTCCTCGCGGCCCTCGAGCCCGTGCTGGCCCGCCGTCCCTACCTTCTCGGCGCCGGCTTCACGATCGCCGACGCCGGCGTGTACGGGCAGCTCGCGATGAACCTCGCCGACCCGACGGCGGCCGACGATCTCCGCGCGCGCGCGCCACGGACGTTCGCATGGCTCCAGGCGGTCCGCGCCCGCCGGCACGCCGGCGCGAGCGGCCCACCGGCCCTCCCGCACGACCTCGCCCCGCTCCTCGACGTCGTCGCGCGCACCTTCGTGCCGCTCATGCGGCAGAACGCGCACGCCTACGCGGCGACGCGCGGGCACGGCGAGACGCTCTTCAACGAGCGCGCCTTCGACCGTGGGCGGGCGCTCTATGACGGGACGCTCCTCGGGCGCCCGTTCCGCGCGGTCGTGAAGACCTTCCAGGTGCGCGTCTGGCGGGAGCTGCGAGCGGCCTGGAGGGCGCTCGACGCCGACGCCCGCGCGCGCGTCGGCGCGCTCGTGTCCCCCGAGCCGTTCGACGCGGGATGAATCTCGCGAAGTGGGGTTGGCGAGCGCCGGGCGGCGCGGCATGATCCCGCGGCCCGGGCGCTCGGCCCGGGGGTGGAGGACGATGCGCGTACGACGGTTCCTGGCGGCGATGGGTTTGGCGACGGTCGTGGCATGCGGCGCGGCGGTGCCGGCGGCGCGGGGGGCGATCGACGTTCCGGTCGAGAAGACGACGCTCGCGAACGGCCTCACGGTACTGGTCCACGAGGATCGCGATCTTCCCGTGGTGAGCCTCTACATCTTCTTCCGCACCGGCTCGCGCAACGAGCGCCCCGGGATCACCGGCATCTCGCACCTCTTCGAGCACATGATGTTCAACGGCGGCGAGCACACGGTCGGCAAGTTCGACGAGATCATCGAAGGGAACGGCGGCTCCACCAACGGCTATACGACGCGCGACTTCACCGTGTACCTCGAGAGCTTCCCGCCCCCGGCCCTCGAGCGCGTGCTGTGGCTCGAAGCCGACCGCATGCGCGCCCTCGCCATCACGGAGAAGAACCTCGAGCAGGAGCGCGGCATCGTGAAGGAGGAGCGGCGCCTGCGCACCGACGACGATCCCGAAGGCACGATGTACGAGCAGATCTATCTCGCCGCCTACGAGGCCAGCACCTATCGCTGGGGGCCGATCGGGTTCATGGCCGACATCGGCGCGATCACGCTCGACGACGCCAAGAGCTACTTCCGCACCTACTACGCCCCCAACAACGCGACGGTGGTGCTGGCCGGCGCGGTGACCGCGCGCGAGGGCTTCGCGCTCGTCGACAAATACTTCGGCGGCATCCCGGCGCAGGCGCCGCCGCGGGCGGTCGTGAACGTCGAGCCGCCCCAGAACGGGCCGAAGACCGTCGAGTATCACAAGGTCGCCGAGCTGCCTTCGGTCGCGATCGCGTACAAGGCCGTGAGCGCGCGCCATCCCGACCGCCCCGCGCTCGACGTCCTGCAGACGATCCTCGGCCACGGACAGAGCTCGCGGCTCCATCGCGCCATCGTCCGCGAGAAGGAGCTCGCGAGCGGCGTCGATGTGAGCTTCAACTGGGGGATCGACCCGGAGCTCTTCTGGTTTTCGGGCCAGGTGCGTCCCGGCAAGAGCGCCAAGGCGCTCGCGCGGGCGATCGAGGCCGAGGTCGTGAAGCTCCGCGAGCATCCACCCGACGAGCGCGAGCTCCGCAAGGCCAAGAACCTCCTCCAGGCCGACTACGTGCGCGGGCTGAGCTCGGTCTCCGGCAAGGCGAACCAGCTCGGGTTCTACGAGGTCGTGTTCGGCGATCACCGTGAGATGTTCAAGGAGACGGAGCGGGTCGAGGCGGTGACGGCGGCCGACGTGCAGCGCGTGGCGCGCACCTACCTGGTGCCGAGCGAGCGGACGACCATCGAGCTCGTGCCCGAGCGGCCGACGGCGGGGACCCCGCCGCCACGGCCGGCCGGCGCGTCCACCGGTCCGTCGGAGCCGGGGGTGACGCGATGACGCGCCAGATGTCGCGTTCTTCGCGTGCCGCCCTCGTGCTCGCGTGCGCGGCTTCCGTGGCGGTCGGGTGCGCGCCGCGCGGCGCGCTCTTCGGCGCGAGCCGGTCGACGCCGCCGTCGATCGGGCCGCCGGCGGCCGCGGTCACGATGCCGCGGGTCACCGAGCGGGTCCTCGCGAACGGCCTCACGGTGCTCGTCTCGGAGTACCACGCGCTGCCGATCATGCGCTTCCACCTCCTCCTCCCCGGCGGTGCGGCGTACGATCCGGCCGGCAAGGAGGGCGTCGCCGAGCTCACGGCCGAGCTCCTGGACCAGGGCACGATCCGGCGTAGCGCCGAGGACCTCGCGCGCGAGGTCGAGTTCCTCGGCGGCCAGCTCGGTGCCGATGCCGGCACCGACTTCTCCACGGTCGGGGGGGAGTTCCTGAGCAAGGATTTCGATGCCGGTCTCGATCTCTTCAGCGACGTGGTGTTGCATCCTGCCTTCCGCGCCGACGAGCTGAAGCGCACGCGGGGCCTCATGCTCGCCGGCCTCGTCTCCGGACGCGACAACCCGGCCACGGTCGCCGAGACTTGCTACGCGCGCTGGCTCTACGGCGCGCACCCCTACGGCCACCTCTCGCGCGGCACCGAGGGGAGCGTGCGGCGTCTCGGCGGCCCCGACGTGCAGCGTTTCTACGCGCGGCACTACGTGCCCGACCACGCCATCCTCGTCGTGATCGGGGACGCGCCGAGCGCCGACATCCTCGCCAGGGTCGAGCGCGCCTTCGGCGGATGGAAGCGGGGCGGAGCGGCGGTCGAGCCGCCGGCGGCGCCGAGCCGCATCAGCGGTCGGCGCATCCTGCTGGTCGACAAGCCCGACGCCACCCAGACCCACATCCGCATCGGCAACATCGCGATCGCCCGTACCGATCCGAGCTACGTGGCCGCCAACGTCACCAGCACGATCCTCGGCGGCGGGTTCGGGGCGCGGCTGATCGACGAGCTGCGCGTGAAGCGGAGCCTCACCTACGGCGCGTGGAGCGGCTTCGCCGCGCGTAAGGCGCCGGGCGATTTCCGGGTCGGCACGTTCACCAAGGTCGAGACGACGGGCGAGGCGCTCGAGGTCGCGCTCGGCGTGCTCGACGGCTTCGCGGCGAAGGGCGCGACGTCCGAGGAGCTGGCGCGGGCGCAGAGCCTGCTGACGGGCCAGTTCCCGAAGCAGCTCGAGACGCCGGGCGCCGTCGCGGGGAAGCTCGCGGAGCTCGCCGGGTTCGGGCTCCCGCGGAGCGATCTCGAGGCCTATCCGGCGCGCGTGAACGCGACCTCGCTCGCGGACGTGGCGCGTCTCGCCCGGCGCTGGGTGCCGACCGCCGACGCCGCGATCGTCGTCGTGGGCCCGGCCGAGCGCATCGCGCCGCAGCTCGCGAAGTTCGGGACGGTGGAGCGAACGACGCCCGCCGGCTGCGAGGGGCCGCAGGCGCCGACGGCGGCGGGTCGCTGAGACGCAGCAGTTCGATCACGCAGCGGAGGCTCGCTCTGGCGCGCGCTGTCTTCGTTCGGTGTCGGCGGTGGGGTGAGTCCGCGATGGCCCTTCGCCGGGATCATGCCACCCGGCGCGTAGGGCCCGCCGGTGCCGGCCTGGCTTGCGCACCCTCTCCGAGGGCACGGCGAGCGAGCTGCGGTTCCCCGAGCCATCGCGGACCCACCCCACCGCCGAAGCGTCGCAGCACGGACCAAGCGATCGGCGCCCCGACCCGCTCGCCTGCGGCCACCGCCTCCGAATTGCTCCGCCGCGTGAGAATCGAACCGAGACACTACCGGCCGCCGGGCGCGCTTGCTCCCATTCGCGCGAATCGGCGGGCGGGAAATTCCGGCGGCGGCGAATCGGCTTCCGCGAAGCCGGCGATTCCGCCGCGGCACGGCGCGTGCTCGTGCCCCCGGCATGCGCGATAGCCCGCTCGAGCAGAACGAGAGTCATGCCGCGGCCGTCCGGAGCCATCCCGACCGTTTCCGGCGCCCGGTGGCCGAGGGGTACGACGTCGTGGTGGTGGGCGCCGGGCCCGGGGGGCTCGTCGCCGCGGCGCTCGCGGCCCGCGCCGGCAAGCGCGTGCTCGTGCTCGACGGCCACTACGTCGCCGGCGGCAACGCCACGGTGTTCCGGCGCAAGCGCTGGGAGTTCGACGTGGGCATCCACTATCTCGGCGACTGTCAGCCGGGCGGGCTGATCCCGCGCATCCTGGAGGCGTGCGGTGCGCGCGGGGTGCGGTTCCTGCCGATGGACCCGGAGCTCGAGCAGCTGAGCTTCCCCGACTTCGACTTCTGCATCCCGCGCGACCGCGCCGAGTTCGAGGCGCGGCTGCTGGCCCGCTTCCCCGCCGAGGCCCGCGGCATCCGCCGCTGGTTCCGCTTCCTCCGCCAGGTCGAGCGCGTCACGACCGCGATGTCCTCGGGCGTGCGCTGGCGGGAGATCCTCGCGCTGCTCCGTTCGCCCCTGGTGCTCCGCTACGGTCGCGGCCCGCTCGGGCGGTTGCTCGACGACTGCACGAGCGATCCGCGGCTGCGCGCGGTGCTCACCGCGCAGAACGGCACCTACGCGATCGACCCGGCGCGCGTGTCGGCGGTGCTGCACGCGGGATTGCAGAACCACTACTTCGTGAGCGGCGGCTGGTACCCCGAGGGCGGGGGCCAAGTCCTCGCCGACCGCCTGGCGGAGGCGATCGAGGCCGCGGGCGGCGAGATCCGCCTGCGCTCGCGCGTGCGCCGCATCCACGTGGAGGACGGCCGCGTGACCGGCGTGACGTTCGACAACAAGCATCTCGGGACGGTCCGAGTGGCGGCGCCGATCGTCGTCAGCAACGCCGACTTGAAGCGCACCGTGCAGGAGCTCGTCGGCGCCGAGCACTTCCCGCCCGAGGTCGTCGAACGCGTCCGGCGCTTCGAGATGGCGCTCCCGCTCTTCGTCGTCTTCCTCGGGCTCGACGTTCCGGCCGAGCGCTTGCCCTACGGCAACGTCAATCGCTGGTGGTTCGGCGACTACGATTTCGCGGCCGCCTACGCGCGCGTCACGCGCGGCGAGATGCCGGACGTCCCGTTCCTCTACGTCGCGACCGCGTCGCGCAAGGATCCGACGAACACGCGGCTCGCGCCGCCCGGGCACACGAACCTCCAGCTGATGACGATCGCCCCGCCGCAGCTCGCCTTCTGGGGCGTGAGCGCGCAGGAGGTGGTGGACGGTACCTACGAAGCGAACGAGGGCTATCAGGCGGTGAAGCACGCGCTCATGGAGCGGCTGATCGCCGCCGCCGAGCAGGTCGTTCCGGGCCTCGGCGCGCACATCGTCTATCGCGAGGCCGCGACGCCCCTCACGCACACGCGCTACACCGGCTCGACCGGCGGCACCTCGTACGGCATCGCGGCGACCCCCGGGCAGTTCCTCGAGCGGCGGCCGGGCGCGGCGACGCCGGTCGAGGGGCTCTTCCTCGCGGGCGCCTCGACGCGGGCCGGACACGGCATCGTCGGGGCGATGACCTCCGGGGTGCAGGCGGCCGACCGCCTGCTCGGGGACGGCTGCGCCGCCCGCATCCTCGGATCGCGCTGACGCTGCCCGCGCCGGCGCGCGCACCCGCCGACCGTCAGATCGACCGCGATTCCGGCGCCGGGCCATGCCACATTGACACCTGGGTGGGTAGTCAATACACCTGTATGCATGAAGCGCACCACCCTGGTGCTGGAGGACGCCTGCATCGACGGCGTCCGCGAGCTGGCGCGCCGCGAGGGCCGGCAGCTCTCGGACGTCGTGAACGAGCTCCTCGCCGACGGTCTGCAACGTCGTCGAGCGCGGCGGGCGCGTGCGTTCGCGCTGCCGAGCTTCTCGATGGGGCGGCCCAGGGTCAATCTCGGCGATCGGAACGCGCTCGAAGCCTTGATGGACTCGTGACCACGCGGTGTCGGGTCTCGTCGACACGAACGTGTTGCTCTACGGCGCCAACGCGGATGCCGACGAGTATGCCGTCGCCCGCGTGTTTCTGAGCGCCGTGGGACGGGCACCGGACCCTTGGTACCTGACCGACGGTATCGTCTACGAGTTCCTGCGCGTCGCGACCCATCCGAAGGTGTTCCCGCAACCACTCACGTGGCGCGATGCGCTCGCGTTCCTCCAACCGTTCCTCGAGGCGGCCAACGTCCACGTGTTGCGCGCTACCGACGCGCACTGGGCGCTCCTGCCGCGCGTCCTCGAGCGCCTGACCCACCCGAGCGGGAATCTCTTCTTCGACGTGCGTACGGTGGTGACCATGCGCGAGCACGGCCTGCGGCGCATCTACACGACCGACGTCGATTTCCTCCAGTTCGACGACCTCGAGGTCGTGAACCCTCTGCGCGCCGCGCGCTAAAGTCGACGACGGTACGTCGGCCGCGTGCGCACCTGCCGTCGCGCGCACGAGCGACGCCATCGCCGAGGGCTCCCACCGCGGGGGCGGACGGAGGACCTACAAGCCGCCGCGCACCGCTCGCACCATGCTCGTCTGGTGCGTGTAGTTGTAGAAGACGTAGCCGGTTCCGAAGTGCACGGTCCAGGCGAACCTCGGCAAGCCCGGCACGTTGGTGCTCGCCCAGTACAGGGAGCCGTTGGTCGGCCCGAACCCCGGCGGGATGCAGGGGTTCTCCGCGCACGGGTACCCTTGCGACAGGATCGTCTCGAGCTCGCCGCGCGTCGGCAGCCGCCAATCGCACTGGCCGGCGAAGCAACCGCCGTTCAATGTCGCGAGGAAGGTGGTGAAGACGGCTCCGTCCGCCGCCGGTGAGGTCATCGAGGTCGCGCTCCAATCGTAGAAGTCGTCTTTATCGTGCACGCCGCCGTCGTCGGTCTTCATCTCCCACTGGAGGCCGGTGAGGTTGTCGACGACGGTCGTCCCGGCGACCTCGACGAAGCGATCCGTGTCGCAGCTCGATCCGGTGCCGAGCGCCTGGGTCCAGAGCTTCGCCCATGCCGCCTGGTACTTGACGCGGCACTTGCCGACCGCGGCGGAGAGCTTGTCGTGATCGCCCGTCGCCACGACGACGCTCGCGGCCTTCTGCTCGCAGGCGGCGAACCGGGCGGCCGCCGAGACGCGGCCCTTCTGACAGGCAGCTTCAGGGTCGCCGGCCGCGAGGGCGATGGACGCGGAGGCGACCGAGAGGATCAGGACGATCGCCGGGCGGAACATCCTCGGGGTGGCTTCGTCCGGGGGTGCCTCAGTCGTCGTCGAAGCGCAGCGCCTGCGCGATGTCGAGCGTCCCGACGACGGGCAGGGCCACGTCCATGTTGACGTTCGGGGCGACGATGCTGGCGGGACCGTTCTCCGTCCACGCGCCGCAGTCGAAGGGCTTGCCCGGGAGCGTCACGACCGTTTGCGCGCCGCCCTGCCGGGGATTCAGGATCGTGCTCTTGGCGATTGCGGTCGTGAAGGCGGTCTCGACGGTCGGGGCCGGCGAGTAGTCGGCGTCCTCGCACGGCGTGACGCCGTCCGGTGTCTGCGCCGCCGTCGCGCGGACGCGGATCACTGCCGCTCCCGCGCCGGAGTCGCCGGCGCCGGCGCCGACCGTGATCGTCGGCGTGCCGTTCGCGCCGAGCCCGGCGCTGTCGACGACGAGGTCCACGTCGTAGTTGGTGCCGCCGTCGCAGTCGATCTCGCCGGCATGCGCGGGATCCTGCTCGATGCGGAGGCACACGCGTCCGGGGCCGGCGATGGAGGGGACGCTCGCGCCGATGTACGCCGTCGCCGTCAGGTAGAGCGCCGTCCTGCCGTTGACGTCGGGGATGCCGGCCTCGAGGTGGAGCGGTCCGGGGTTGAAGTTCCCCTGGGTGCCGTTGTTGATGCCGAACGTCGGTGTGACGCTGAGCCAGCTCGACTCTCCGTCGTCCGTCACCATCGAGGTCGACGGCCCCGGCGCGACGCTGAAGTCGAGCGCCCCGAGCAGCGAGCCCGTGAGGCAGACGCATCCGAAGCAGGTCTCGCCGGGGGCGCACTCCGCGTCCGCTTCGCAGGCCTCGCCGGCGACGGGATCGATGATGCCGTCGCCGCAGCGGCGCAGCGTGCAGTCGGTGCGGCACGCCGCGTCCGGCGCGTCGGAGTTGGCGGCGCCGTCGTCGCATTGCTCGCCCGCGGTCGTGACGCCGTCGCCGCAGAAGAGCTCGGGGCAGTGCAGGTCCTGGCCGGGGTTCTCGCGGCCCGGCGAGTCCGAGAACTCCGTGCACGTGAGGTCGAAGAGGCCGGCGTCCGTGCAACTGCCGGAGAGGTCCCATTCGGCGGTGCTGGTGGCACGGCCGATCTGGCTGCGCTTCTCGAACGAGACGCCGGTCTTGAAGCCCTGGTCGACGCCCGCGCTGTACGGCGTCACCTGGAAGAGCGGCCCGAAGCTGCCGACGCCGGGCACGGTGCCCTCGTAGCTGACGGCATCCGCGAGCCCGCCCTGCGGATCGAGCAGCAGGATCCCGTCGGGACACTGCCACCCGTTCGAATTGAGGAAGTCTCCGTTCTGGAGGTTCGTCTCGGTGCTCGGCGCCGGGAGCACGAGATCGCAGTCGCCGGCCGCGACGTGGCGTGCCGACGTGTAGCTGAAGCACGCCACCACGAACCCGACGCCGAGGCCGGTATCGTCGGGGACGATCGTGCCCGCCGGGATGACCGACGTGAAGTTGGCATTGCCCGTCGTGACGCCGACGAAGCCCGTGAAGCCGCAGCCGCTGTTGCCTTCGACCGCCACGATCGCGTAGCCGCCGAGATCGGTCCCGGCGGGCGCCGCGATCTCGACGAACTCGTCGCGGTCGATGTTCCCGCCCTGGGCGATGTCGTCGTAGTCGAATTCGTTGATCCAGGGCTTCACCGCCGCGCCGACGCAGGTTGAGCCGACGCAGACGTCGCCGCTCGTGCAGAGGTCGCCGTCGGTGCACGGCCCGCCGTCCTCGGCCGCGCAGGTCGCCGAGCAGCAGTCGCCGTCGACGACGTTGCCGTCGTCGCATTGCTCGCCGGGGTCGACGATGGCGTCGCCGCACGCCTCGACGGTGCAGTCGGCGCGACAGCCATCGCCCGGTGCGATGTTGCCGTCGTCGCAAACTTCGGTGCCGGACGTGACGCCGTTGCCGCACGCGGTCGGCGTGCAGTTGGCGTCGCACCCGTCGCCGCTCTGCAGGTCACCGTCGTCGCACACCTCGTTCGGGTCGACGATGCCGTCGCCGCAGATCGGCTGGCACGCGACGGTCGGGCCCTTGCCGCCGATCCGGCTGGCCTCGTTGGCCTTGAAGGTCGTGAAGCGGCCGCAGTAGCGCGTGTCACCGATCCGGAGCCGCACCTCGGCGAAGTCGACGGGACCCGTGAGCGGCGAGAGGGCCGCGCCCTTCATCTTGATGGCGAGCTTGCCGCCCTTGTACGTGATGCGTTGCACGCCGCCCGCGGCGCCGAGCTTGTCCTTGTACGCGAAGCCGCCCCCGGCGATCGCCCAGTTGGCGCAGGGAAGGCTGATCTCGGTTTTCACCTGGCTCGACGACGAGAGCCGCAGCGCCGAGGTCGCGGGGCAGAGCGGGTTCGTGAGCGCGTAGAGTTCCGGGTCCTTCACGAAGCCGATGCTCGTGGATGGCGGCTTGCCGGGCTTCGCCTTGACGTTCAGCGTACGGCCGCCGACGAGGGTCGTCTGGGCGTCGGCAACGGAGGCCAGCAGGAGGCCGGCGGCGAGGGTGGCTCCGAGGAGCGAGCGCGGGCGCATGAACATGAAGGGAGAACCTCCGTCGGCGAATGTTGGCGCGCGGTTACGGGAAACTGCCCGATCGGTCAAGACGCACAGCGTTACGCGCGGCCCCGCCGTCACTTTGCCGGCGCGGCACAGGCGCCGGCAAAGTGACGGCGGGCGGCGCGCCCGTGGGGACGGCGTCCCTCACGAGCCCGGGGTCGCTCCGGCCGTCGGGCGCTGGCGGGGCCGCGCCCGACGGCGATAGCGCAGGATGCGCGCGGGTACGCCGGCGACGATCGCAAGCGGCGGCACGTCGCGGGTCACGACCGCGGCCGCGCCGACCACGCTCTCCCGCCCGATGGTGACACCGGGAAGGACGACCGCGTTCACGCCGACGTCGGCGCCGCGCTCGATGCGTACGGGCTCCGCGGCGACGTCGGCGTCGATCGCGGGCGGGTCGGGGGGCAGTCCGGTGTGCGCCGAGCCGAGGATGCGCACCCCCGGGCCGATCCCGACGTCGTCCTCGATCACCAGGTCGCGGGCGTCGAGGTAGGCCTGCGGTCCGATCCAGACCCGCGTACCGATGCGGCACGTCCCGCCGCTTCGTCCCTGCAGGTAGGCCTGCGCTCCGATGAAGACCCCGTCGGCCACCTCGAAGGTCTCGGCGTGCAGGAAGCCGGCGCCGGGCTCGATGCGGACGCCGTCGCCGACGCGCACCGCGAGGGCTCGTAGCACGGCGCGCCGCATGAGCGCGTCGAAGTCGCTCGTGCCGTCGACGAAACGACCCCAGAGCTCGGCGATCGTCTTCGGCGTCATCGTCGCGCGGAGGTGGGCCGCGAGCCCGCGTTCGAACTCGGCGTCGGGCACGATGGGCCGCCGCGCGTGGGTCGCGGGCAGGCGCGAGACCGGTACGCGACGCGGACTCACGAACGTGCCTCCGGGTCGCGCCGGCGCTCGGTGTAGAACGCGACGGCATCGCGGATCGCGGCCTCGATCGGCCGCGGCTCCCAGCCGAGCTCGGTGCGCGCCTTCGACGCGTCCGTGTCGGGGATGCGACGGGAGCATTCGAGGGACGCCATCGTCATCGTGGTCTCGATGCCGAGGAGGCGCGCGACGGTCTCGATCGCCCGGACCCCCACCTCCATGATCGGCGTCGGCACGTGCCAGCGCGGCGGGCGTGCACCCCCGGCCCGCGCGGCGAGCTCGAGGAGCTCGCGGAACGTGAGCCAGCGCTCGGCGACGATGTAGCGCTCGCCGACGCGGCCTTGCGTCTCCGCGAGCAGGAGCGCGCGCGCCGCGTCGTCCACGTCCACCGACGGGCCGCCGCCATTCCAGGAGAAGAGCATGCGGCCGCGTGCGGCCTTCCGGACGAGATTGCCGTGCGGCGTTGGCGCCCAGTCGCCGGCGCCGTACGTGTTGCCGACACACAGCGCGAGGCCGGGCAGGCCGCGCTCGCGGCAGGCGGTGAGGAAGAGGCGTTCGGCCTCGACGCGCGACCGTACGTAGGCGGGCACGTCCTCGCCCGGATCGATCGCGTCCTCCTCGGTCGCGCGGCCGCCGTTCACGGGCCGTCCGATGGTCGCGATCGAGCTTGTGAAGACGAAACGGCGGACGCCGGCAGCGAGCGCAGCGTCGATCACGTTCCGCAGTCCGTCGACGTTCACGCGAAAGAGGGGCGCCGAGTCGTGCAGCCAGGCGCGCGTGTCGACCGCGCAGTGGAAGACGCTTCCGCAGCCCTCCATGGCGGCTCGCAGCGACGCCGGGTCGAGGACGTCGCCGCGCGCCCGCTCGACCGCGAGGTCGTCGATCGCGCGCGTGTCGCTGGTCGCGCGGACGAGGACGCGGACGGCACGTCCGGCGGCGACGAGCTGTCGGGTGACGTGGCTGCCGAGGAAGCCGTTCGCGCCGAGGACGAGGGCTTTCGGGGTCGCCGGCACGAGCGGCGGTGTACCGCCAACGGGGCCCGGGCGCCAAGCGCCCGCCTCCGGCGCGGGCAGGAGCGCGTGATCGGCTCCTGCCCGCGCCGGGCGGTCATCGAGCGTTTACTGGCAATTGCAGCTGCCGCCCGGGACGGGACCGACGGCGACGCAGGCCAGGCCAGCGGGACAGGCGCCGAGGCATTGCGGATTGCCTGCGAGCGCGCCGCAGGGCGGCGGCGTTCCCGTCTCGCAGAAGCAGGAGGTCGGCCCGTTCGGCACGCATGCCTCTCCCGAGTTCGGGCACGCGCCATCGCAGGTCGGGGCGTTCGTGCCGCCACAGGGCGGATTGGTCGGCGGCCGGCAGTCGCATCCGCCGGCCGTGTTCACGACGCACACCTCGGTCGGATCCGGACAATCGCCGCTGCATTGCGGGACCGCCGTCGGATCGAGGCTGCACGGATGACTACAGATGCAGCCGTCGTCGGGCGCCACCCGACATTGGTCGCGCGGGTCGGGGCAGGGACCGGCGCAGACGTGCGCGCCCGCGGACTGGCAGGCGGGATCCGGCTCGCGACAATCGCAGTCGGCGGTGCCGTCGGCGTTGATCACGAACACGCATTGCTGCGGATTCCCGTTCGCCGAGAGCGGGCACGGTCCGGCGCACTGACCACCGCCGGCCACGGTGTTGAAATCGCACCCGGGTGTGCGGGTCGCGGTGGGCGTCTCGGTCGGCGCGAGCGGCGTCGCCGTCGCCGTCGGCACCGGCGTCGGATGCAGGATCTCCTTGGTGGCCGGTGCGCACAGGAACTTCGGTGGTTTCACCGTGACGTCGCGGGATCCGAACTGATCGTCGACGAGCAGCGTGGGCAGCGTCTGCTTCGGACACGCGAGCTTGTAGCAGAGGTAATCGTAGGCTTTCGGTCCCGGGGCTGCGCCCGGGGGCGGCGGCTGCACGTTCTGCTTGACGACGTCGATGCAGAACAGCTTGGCGGGCACGATCAGCTTGCACCCCGTTTCGAGATTGAAGGGCGGGCGCTGTTCCGGAAGCAGATCGACCTTGTAGACGGCTTTCTGCGCATAGTCCTTGATGGCGTAGCATTTCAGGTGATCGAAGAGGGGAACCAACTGTGCGGTCGCGACCGAGGTCGTGGCGAGCGTGAGGAGGGCCGCTCCGCATGCGATCCAACGTCCATGTCGAATGCTCATGGTGTGCTCCTTCGTCGAGCTGCCGTGGACGAACAATGGGCGAACGCGGACGAACGCTCGGGAGCGCGCGGCGGGGCGCGCGGCCGCGAAGGCGCCGGGTGGCCGCGTGGAGCGGACACGGGCGTGTCACGAGCGCACAGGACAGCCATCACCTCTCCTGTCCCGAACCGTTGAAACCGTCTCTCGCGGAAGGAACCGGAACGTGGCTAACCGGGAGCTCCCAGGAACGCCAAGGCGTTTCCTAGGACCGGCACGGGCCGCCTGTCAACGAAATTCTCGTCGGGAAGCTTTCGTCAGGACGTGGCGCGACGGAAGGTCGGCTCCGCCCGTGGAGCGGCCGCGCTGGCGGCCCGGCGGCGGTCGCGCACCGCGAAGATGCGGCGGCGGAGGGAGCCGGGCTCGAATCCGAGCACGTTGCAGACGCTCTCGTAGGCGTAGAGGTGCGTGTCCTCAGACGACGCGAACCAGGCGTGCGCCTCCTCGTAGAGCGCGCGCTGCTTGCGGTCGGACGACGCGCAGTAGTTGAGGAAGCAGCGCGAGGCCTCCTCCAGCACCGCGATCATGAGGGCCCGCTCGGGCTCGGGCAGGCCCGACCGGGGCGCGTGGAACTCCGACGCCAGTACGGCGTCGGGCTCGAACATGTGGTTCTCGGAGTCCATTACGGTAGCGGGCGGCGCCGCCCGCGGGGCGGGCGGCGCCTCGTCTCCTCCAGTCGTTGCGTCGATCGTCGGGTGCGGCGGTGCGAACCGGATCTGCCGAAGGGCGATCCGCAGGGTAAGAACGAATCGGTCGAGGTCAACCCGCGACGACCGGCCGCATCGCGTCGGCGTACGCCGACACGGAGCTCGTCAGCGAGGCGGTGACGTACGTGCCTGCGTCGGGCCCGGAAGCCGTCCGCGACGCCTCACGCCGTCGCCTCGGGAACGACGCCGCGCGCGGCGAGCGCGTCACGGAGCGTGCGGTGGAAGTGCTGGATCGCGCCTTCGGCGCGGCCGAACTCGAGCCACGCGTTGGCGCCGCTCGCGAGGCCTTCCTGCACGGCGATCGTGGCGGCGTTGTCCTCGGCCGCGCCGGCGGCGATGAGCGCGGCGCCCTCGGCGGAGGTGGCGCGCAGGCGCGGCGCCGCCGGGACGCCTCCCGCGGTGCCGTTGCGTTGGTCCGCCGCCGTGACCCAGGTGAGGAAGCGCGTGCGGTCGATCGCGACCGGCTCGATCGCGACCACGAAGACGAAGTGCGGGAACGTGGCGACCATGACGTTCGGGAAGAGGTGGTAGACGTAGGTGAGCTTGCCGTCGACGCGCCACTCGGCGGCCGGCCGGGCGCGTAGCCGCTCGATCGCGCGATAGGGAAACGTGATCCGCGTGTACGGTCCGACGTGCTCGACGACGTTCAGGTTGTCGTACTGCACCGGGTAGAACGTGTCCCGGTGGGTCGAGCGGATGTGGTAGCCCTCGAGGAACGACTCGACGAAGACCTTCCAGTTGACGGGCAGCTCCTGGTCGGTCGCCTGGACGAGGCGGTTCCCGGCGGGGACGAGGGCCGGCCACCCGTCGAGCTCGGGGTCGGCCGCGACGGCGGGCTCCTGGCACATGAACACGAGTCCGTGCGTCTCGACGGTCGGCAGCGCGACGAGGCCGCGCTGCGCCTGATCGAGCCCCGGAAAGGCGTCCGCATGCGGCACGTGGCGGAGCGCGCCGTCGAGCCCGTAGGTCCATCCGTGGTAGCGGCAGACGAACGCCTTGGCGCAGCCGTCGCCGGTGGCGACGCGCGCGCCGCGGTGGCGGCACGCGTTCCGGAAGACGCGGGCGCACCCGTCGGTGCCGCGCACCGCGACGAGCGGCGTTCCGGCCGCCGTGCGTGCGAGATACGATCCCGTTTCGGGCAGGGCCGCGGACGGGCAGAAAGCCGCGATGCGGCCGCGCAACAGCTCGAGCTCGGCCGCGTAGCGCGCGGCCGACCGATAGTGGGCCACGGGCTCGCGCCACACACCCTCCGCGAGATCGGTCCCGCCCCGGTCCATGTGGTCGAAGAGCCGCCGCGCCACGTCCGCGTCGCTGAGCCATGCCGTCATGTCGCACTCCTCCGGACGGAGTGAATCATGATTCGCGCGCCAAGGAACAGCCTGGTGTCGGCACGGCGCCCGTGCGAAGGTCCCGCGCCGGAGGACAGCAATGAGCACGACCGTGAGCCGCGAGATCCACCTGAAGAAGCGTCCCGTCGGGATGCCGACGGCCGCCGACTTCGAGCTCGTCGACGTCCCGATTCCGACGCCGGCCGCCGGACAGTTCCTGGTGCGGAACGTCTTCATGTCGGTCGATCCCTACATGCGCGGCCGCATGATGGACCGCCCGAGCTACATCCCGCCGTTCGAGGTCGGGCAGGTGATGGACGGCGGCTCGGTCGGGCAGGTGATGAAGTCCGAGCACCCGGGCTTCGCCGCCGGCGACTACGTCTGCGGCGTCGCCACCGGCGGCTGGCGCGAGTGGTGGCTCTCCGACGGGACGATGATGCAGCAGGTCGATCCCGCCCTCGCGCCGCTGCAGGCGTACCTCGGCGTGCTCGGCATGCCGGGGATCACCGCGTACGCGGGGCTCCTGCGCATCGGGCAGCCGAAGGAGGGCGAGACGGTCTTCGTGTCGGCGGCCGCAGGCGCGGTCGGGTCGGTGGTGTGTCAGGTCGCCAAAGCGAAGGGCTGCCGCGTGGTCGGCTCCGTCGGGTCGGACGCGAAGGCCGACTGGCTCCGCCGCGAGGCCGGCGTCGACGCGATCGTGAACTACAAGACCTGCGGCAGTCTGCTGGCGGCGGTGAAGGCCGCGGCGCCGCGGGGCATCGACGTGTACTTCGAGAACGTCGGCGGCGAGCATCTCGAGGTCGCGCTCGAGCTCATGAACCGCTTCGGGCGCATCGTCGCGTGCGGGATGATCAGCCAGTACAACGCGACCGAGCCGCCGCCCGGCCCGCGCAATCTCGGCCTCGTCATCGGCAGGAGCCTCACCCTGCAGGGCTTCATCGTGTCGGACTACCTCGACATGGTCCCGAGTTTCTTCGCCGACATGGGGCAGTGGGTGCGGGAAGGCAAGATGAAGTGGGAGGAGACGATCGTCGACGGCATCGCCAGGGCGCCCGAGGCGTTCCTCGGCCTCTTCAGCGGCGTCAACGCCGGCAAGATGCTCGTGCGATTGGGTCCCGACCGCGCGTGAGCGGCCGGCGGCGTCGTGGCTCGTCCTGGAACGGGACGGCGCGGATGCGCTACCACGGCCACGCGCGCTGACGTCGTTCCCGCGGCGGCGTTCCGGACGGCGCGAAACGCCCTCGGGTGTCGCTCGCAGCGCTGGGAATCGCGCCCGGCTTCGCGCTGCTCCCGCGCGGGTGGTGCGTGGCATGGTCTCTGCATTTCCGAAGATCGGGAGGCGCACGTTATGACGCGACCCGAAGGCGAGCGCATCACGCTCGACGAGATCCTGATCGAAACGTTCACGACGGAAATCGGCGCGCCCGGAGCGGCGCGCGCTCCGGCGATCCGCCGTGTCCTCGTGCCGACGGACTTCTCGCCGTCGTCGCTGCACGCGCTTCCCTACGCGGAGGAGATGGCGCGCCGTTTCGACGCGGAGCTCCTCGTCCTCTACGTCGACTTCGCCCCGTCGATCTACGATCCGACGCAGGACGACGTCGTCACCTCGAAGGTCGCGATCGGGCGCGCCGCCGACGTGCTGCGCGCACGCGGCGTTCGGGCGCGCGCGGTGTACCGGCGCGGCGCCGCCGCCGACGAGATCGTGCGCGGGGCGGCCGACGAGAAGGCGGACCTGATCGTCATGGCGACGCACGGCCGCACCGGCCTCGCGCACGCGCTCATGGGCAGCGTCGCGGAGAGCGTGGTGCGTCGCGCCGCGTGCCCGGTCCTGAGCGTGCGCGGTCTCGCGTCGAAGTGACGCGAGCGGCCCGGCGCGCGACGTCGTCGCGACGCGCCTCGGCGAGCACGAGGTCGATCTGCTTCCGCTCGATCGACACGGCTGCCACGCGCACCGTCACGGCGTCACCGACGCGGAACGTCCGCCCGCGCCGGCGGCCGACGAGGCGGTGCTGACGTTCGACGAGGTCGTAGTGGTCGTCGGTCAGGGTGGCGACGTGGACGAGGCCGTCCACGAAGTACTCGGCGAGCTCGACGAAGAGGCCGAACGCCGCCACGCCCGAGACGAAGCCGTCGTAGGTTTCGCCGACCTTGTCCTCCATGAACTGCACCTTCTTCAGCTGGATCACCGCGCGCTCGGCGTCCATGGCGAGGCGCTCGCGCTTCGAGCTCTCCTCGCAGATCGGTCCGAGCTCGCCCGCGATCGCCGCGAGGACGCGCCCGTCGCCGCGGAGGTGCGCCGCGAGGATACGGTGCAGAACGAGGTCGGGATAGCGCCGGATCGGCGACGTGAAGTGGGTGTAGTGCGACGCGGCGAGGCCGAAGTGGCCGGCGTTCTCCGGCGCGTAGCGGGCCTGGGTCATCGAGCGCAGCACGATCGTGTGGACGAGGCGTTCCTCGGGACGACCGGCGGCGCCGTCGAGGACGCGCTGCACGGCGCGCGGCCGGACCGCGCCCTCCTGGAGCACGAGGCGTAGGCCGAACCCTTCCAGGAAGCGCGCGAGATCGCGGAGCGCGTCTTCGGCAGGCGGCTCGTGGATGCGGTAGGGCAGCGGGATCCGTCGGGTCGTGAGGTAGTGCGCGACCGCCTCGTTGGCGGCGAGCATGAAGCTCTCGATCAAGCGGTGCGCCGCGTTCCGCTCGGCGCGCACGATGTTCTCGGGACGTCCGGTCGCGTCGATGATCACCTCGGCCTCGGGGAGATCGAGGTCGATCGAGCCACGCCGGCGCCGCATGGCGGTGAGGCGTTCGGCGAGCGCCGCCATGCGCTCGAGGTGCTCGACCAGGTCGGCGTGCTCCTGCCGCGTCGGCGGGTGCTGATCGACGATGACCCGCCGCACCGTCGTATACGTGAGGCGCGCCCGGCTCCGCATCACGCCCGGGAAGAACGCGGCGCCGAGCACCTCGCCGCGCGCGTCGCAGTCGAGGAGCACCGCCTGGACGAGCCGGTCGACCCCCGGGTTCAGGCTGCAGATGCCGTTCGAGAGCGCCTCGGGGAGCATCGGCAGCACGTGGTCCGGGAAGTAGACGCTGGTCCCGCGCAGGCGCGCCTCGCGGTCGAGGGCGCTCCCGCGCCGCACGTAGGCCGCCACGTCCGCGATCGCGACCAGGAGCCGCGCGCCGCCGTGCGGGCCCGGCAGCACGGCGACCGCGTCGTCGAAGTCGCGCGCCGTCTCGCCGTCGATCGTGACGAGCGGCAGCGCGCGGAGGTCGAGGCGCTCGCGGATGGTCACGGCTTCGTGCCACGGACGCCGGGCCGTGACGGGCGGCGGCAGCTCGCCGGCGAGCGCGCCGAGCACGGCGGGATCGATCGCCGCGGGAATCCTGGCGGCCTCGGCGAGCACGTCCGGCGGGAACTCCGTCGGGAGCTCGAGGCGCCGGATCACGGCTTCGGTCTCGACGCGCGGGTCGCTCGCCGGGCCGAGCACCGCTTCCACGCGCGCCTCGAGGTCGTGGTGCGGGCCGGGGTACTGGGTGACGACGGCGCTCACCATGTCGCCGTCGCGCGCGCCGGCCGTCTCGACGAGCCGGCACCCGTAGAGGAGGCGGTGGTCCTGCGGGATGAGGTACGCGCCGCTCCGACCCCGGCGACAGACGCCGAGGAGGCGCTGCCAGCGCCGCGTGACGACGAAGACGACCCGCCCCTCGGAACGCGTGAACCGTCCGCGCCGCGCATGGCGAACGGCGGCGAGCACCGTGTCGCCGTGCATGGCCGGACGGAGCCCGGCGCCGCCGATGTAGAGGTCCTCGCCGCGCCGCTCGTCGCCGCCCGGCTCGACGAGGAACGCGTAGCCGTCGGGATGCACCGAGACGGTGCCGGCGCGGAGGCCGTGCTCGGCGGCGAGGGCGGCGAGCGCCTCGCCGCCGGGCGGCGCCGCCATGACGCCGAGGCCGCGCTCGATCGCGGCGACGGCTGCCGCCTCGTCACGCGCGCCGGCCGCGTCCCGCCGGCGGTCGCCGCCGTGCTCTCGCGCGTGTCGCGCCCGGCCGCGCGCTTGCTTCACGATCGCGCGGGTGCGCCCGGTGCGCGCGCGGCGCGTCTTCGGGGGGCGCGGTGGTCGCGAACGACGGATGGCGCTCTACTCGCTCTCCGTCAGGTAGGTGTAGCCTTCGAGGGCCTCCTCGTAGCGACGGAGGAGGCGGCCCGACTCGGCCATCGTGAGGCGCTTCTCGCGTAGCGCCACCTCGACCGCGCGCCGCACCCGCGAGACGAGATCCTCCTTCGAGTACTGCACGTAGGAGAGCACCTCGTTCACCGAGTCGCCCTCGACGACGTGCTCCACCCGGTAGTCGTCGCCGTCGAGGCGGACGTGCACCGCGTCGGTGTCGCCGAAGAGGTTGTGGAGGTCGCCGAGGATCTCCTGATAGGCGCCGACGAGGAAGCTTCCGATGTAGTACGCCTCGCCGTTCGGGGCGTGCAGCTCGAGGGTGTGTTTCACGTCGCGGAGGTCGATGAACTGGTCCATCTTGCCGTCGCTGTCGCAGGTGAGGTCGGCGAGGACCGCCCGGCGCGTCGGCGGCCGGTTCAGGCGGTGGATCGGCAGGGTGGGGAAGAGCTGGCGGACGGCCCAGTGGTCCGGCATCGATTGGAAGATGGAGAAGTTGCAGTAGTAGGTGTCGGAGAGCTGCTTTTCGAGGCCCTCGAGCTCGTCCGGCACGTAGGGAAGGTCGCGGACGACCTTGAGGATGCGCTCGCAGACCGCCCAGAAGAGCTGCTCGACGCGGGCCCGGCCCTTGAGATCGAGCACGCCGAGGTTGAAGGCGGTGATCGCCTCCTCCTTCAGCTGGAGCGCGTCGTGGTAGGCCTCCTGGAAGTTCTTCCGCGAGATGCCCTCGTAGGTCTCGTGCAGCTGCTTGATGATCGTGTGCTCGTTCCCGGAGAGTGCCTCGGGCACCTGGCCGTCGAGGATCTCGTGCGTGCCGAGGACGTTGAAGACGAGGAGCGAGTGGTGCGCGACGAGCGCGCGCCCCGACTCGGTCACGATGTCCGGATGGGGGACGTCGGCCGCGTTGCACGCCTCGGCGACCTGGCTCACGATGTCGCTCGCGTACTCCTGGAGCGTGTAGTTCACCGACGAGTGGAAGTTCGTCTGGCTGCCGTCGTAGTCGACGCCGAGGCCGCCGCCGCAGTCGAGGAAGCGCATGTTGGCGCCGAGGTGGTGCAGCTCGACGAAGATGCGGCTCGACTCGCGGAGCGCGTCCTTGACCGCCCTGATGTTCGTGACCTGCGAGCCGATGTGGAAGTGGAGGAGCTGGAGGCAGTCGAGCATGCCTTCCTGCTTCAGCCGCTCGACCGTCGCCACGATCTCCGCGGTCGTGAGGCCGAACTTCGAGCGGTCGCCCGCCGACTCGATCCACTTGCCCGCGCCCTTGGTGGCGAGCCGCGCCCGCACTCCCAGCACCGGTCGGACCTGGAGGTCGCGCGCGCAGGCGAGGATCGTCTCGAGTTCGCCGATCCGGTCCATGATGATGATGATCTGACGTCCGAGCTTCTGGGCGAGCATCGCCGTCTCGATGTAGGCGCGATCCTTGTAGCCGTTGCAGAGGATCAGCGCCTCGGGGTTGTCCTGGAGCGCCAGCGCGACTAGCAGCTCGGGCTTGGAGCCGGCCTCGATGCCGAGGTTCCAGGGCCGGCCGTACTCGACCAGCTCCTCGACGATGTGGCGCTGCTGATTGACCTTGATCGGGTAGACGCCGCGATACGCGCCCTTGTAATCGCTTTCGCCGATCGCCTGCGCGAACGACCCGGCGAGCTGCTGGATGCGGGTCTTCAGGATGTCGGAGAAGCGAATGAGAAGGGGGAGCTTCAAGCCGCGGCTGCGGAGGTCGTCGACGAGCTCCTTGAGGTCGATCTTCGGGGAGCCTGGGCCGCCGGGCGTCACCTCGATGTTGCCGGCGTCGTTGATCGTGAAGAAGTCCCGACCCCAGCCGTTGACGTTGTAGAGCTCGATCGAGTCTCGGATCGTCCAGGCTCGGAGATCGTTCTGCGACGCGACTTTCAGCAACAGTCCCTCTTGCCTCCTTCACGGGACGCGCGCGCGCGTCGTGGCTCGACATCTATAGCGCAGCGCCTGCGAAGTCTAGGCGAGAACTCGTTTCGGCGGGGCTCGGCGTCGCGCTTGCCGGCCGCGCGGGGTGCGATCATCATGCGCGGCCATGCCGACTCGCGAGCCGTCGCCGTACGCCGCGCTCTGGACCCTCGATCCGGCCGTCACGTATCTCAACCACGGCTCGTTCGGCGCCTGTCCCGTGCCGGTCCTGGCGCGGCAAGCCGAGTGGCGCGCACGGCTCGAGCGGCAGCCGGTGCAGTTCATGGCGCGCGAGCTCGAGGGGCTTCTCGACGAGGCACGGACGGCGCTCGCGGCGTTCGTTGGCGCGGCGCCGGGTGACCTCGCGTTCGTGCCGAACGCCACCTCCGGAGTCAACACGGTCCTGCGCTCGCTCGTGTTCGCGCCCGGTGACGAACTGCTCACGACCGATCACGCCTACGTCGCCTGCGAGAACGCGCTCCACTTCGTCGCCGAGCGGAGCGGCGCGACGGTCGTGGTCGCCAAGGTGCCGTTCCCGCTCGACGGGCCGGCCGCGGTCGCGGAGGCCGTGCTCGCCCGCGTCACCCCGCGCACCCGGCTCGCGCTCCTCGACCACGTGACGAGCCCGACCGGGCTCGTCTGGCCGATCGCCGAGCTCGTGGCGGCGCTCGCCGAGCGCGGCGTCGAGACGCTCGTCGACGGCGCGCACGCCGTCGCCATGCTGCCGCTCGACGTGTCGGCGATCGGCGCGGCCTACTACACCGGCAACTGCCACAAGTGGCTCTGCGCCCCGAAGACGGCTGCCTTCCTGCACGTGCGCCGCGACGTCCAGGCGCTCGTGCGGCCACTCGCGATCAGCCACGGCGCGCGGCTCCGGCGCGCCGACCGCTCGCGCTTCCTTCTCGAGTTCGACTGGACGGGCACCGTCGACCCGACCGCGTACCTGAGCGTGCCGGAGGCCATCCGGGTGCTCGGGTCGCTCCTCCCGGGCGGCTGGCCGGCGCTCCGCGCCCGCAATCGCGACCTCGCGCTCGCGGGCCGCCGCCTCCTCTGCGAGAGCCTCGGGATCGCCGAGCCGGCGCCCGAGTCGATGATCGGCTCGCTCGCCGCCGTGCCGGTCCCCGACGGCTCGCCCGCGCCGCCGACGTCGGGGCCGTACCGTGATCCGCTCCAGGACGCGCTCTTGGCGGAAGCCGGCATCGAGGTGCCGGTCGGGCCGTGGCCGGCGGCTCCGCGCCGGCTGCTGCGCATCTCGGCGGCGGCGTACAACACGATCGCCGACTACGAACGCCTGGCGGTCGCGTTGCCGGCGCTGCTGCGGCGCTGACCCTGATACTCGTCGTCTCGCGCCGCTTTTGCTTGGCGTGTACGCGGATCGCCGTGGTAGCGTCCGAGCGTATGAGCCGCGCGTCCCGCGAGTCCGAGTCGGAGCCCCTGGTTTCCCGCCCGATGTCCATCGACGAGTGGGCAGACCTGCCGGAGGACGAGCCGGGCGAGCTCGTGGACGGCTACCTGGTGGAGGAAGAGATGCCAGGTCTGCTGCACGAGATCGTGCTCACGTGGCTGGTCTACTCGTTGCGGTCGTGGGCGGCGCCGCGCGGGGGGCTCGTGTTCGGGTCGGAAGGCAAGTTCGCCGTCGCCGCGCGGCGGGGACGGAAGCCCGACCTCACCATGTACCTTCCGGGACATCCCGCGCTCCCGCGCCGCGGCGCCGTGCGGGTGCCGCCTGACGTCGCGATCGAGATCGTCACCCCGACGCCGCGGGACGTCCGCCGCGACCGGGTGGAGAAGGTCGAGGACTACGCCGGCTTCGGCGTCCGCTACTACTGGATCGTCGATCCCGAGCAGCAGACGTTCGAGATCCTCGAGCTCGGCGCCGACGGCCGCTACGTCCGCGCCCTCGGCGCCACGGGCGGGATCCTCGCGACGGTCCCGGGCTGCGCGGACCTCACGCTCGATCTCGACGAGCTCTGGCGCGAGGGCGACAAGCTCGGTTCCGCCGAGCCCGAGCCGCGCAGCCAGCCTTGATCTGACGATAAGTCGCGCTCAGGCGGCGCGAGGGAGTCGGTTGTCGGTCGCCAGGAGCCGTCGTCGGACCGCGGCGGTGGTCCGGACCTCCAGTGTGGGTGCGTTCCGCGTGGTGCTCGATGCGCTGGGCGGCTACGCCGCGCACCAGCGCGGGATGAGTCGATGCTCATGGGCCTCGCCGTTCCCGATCCCGACGTGTGGCGCTCGCGGACGTTGAATGCCGCGCCGAGCCTCGTCCGCCTGCTGACGGAGGGCGAATCACGCGCATGCGCGTGCGCTGGCTCGACCTGATCCCACCAGCGTTCCGCCGCGTCGACTCCCAGGCGAACGCGGAGCAACGTCAGCGCCTCGTCCATGACGAAGTCCGTGGAAACGAAGACCCCGCGCTTGACGAGCCACTGATCGCGAAAGTCGGCGGCGGCCTCGTGCAACGGATCGGCCGCATCGGCGAGCATCATCCATCCCGCCGTGTCCACGAAGGCCGCCTTCACGAATCGTCGATATCGTAGAGAATGCGATCGTGATCGCGTGAGGTCCGACCGTCGGTCGAGCGTCCGACCGGCTCGGCCCGGTAGAGCGGATCGTCTTCCACGCTCTGCGCTGGCTCGAGGCGACCATCGGCGACCGGCACGATTCGGCATGCAGGCCGGCTGCGATACAGTACGGTGAAGCGCTCGCCACGCCGAACGCGCTCCACCATCTTGGGAAGCGCCGCCCTCAGCTGCTTGGTGTTGATGATGCGCTCCATGTTCAACTCGAGTTAACCTGGGGTAGGTCCCCGGGTCCACATCGTGTTCAACCGTGGGGCGAGGCGCGAGAGAAGAGGCGGACGTACCTGATCCCCGTTCGCACGTGGGTCACGGTCGACCTGGCCAGCTCGGTCGTCGCGCCGGTGACGCGGTCGCGGTCGCCGATCCCGACGGCGGCTGTGGCAACCTGGCCGTACGAGCGTGAGCGGCCGTTGACGCGAATTGACAACTGGCGGGAGCGAAAACGCAACCGAAGTGTCCTTCAACTCCGTCGATGCTGCGCGCGCTCGTAGCCGGGGAATGCGCTCCTGCCGTGCTCGCGAATCGTAGCCGTACCAAGGGCGGTGGCGATCTCCTCGGTGCCGCGCCCGGTGTCGTGCTGACGATCCACGGTGCTGGCGATCCGGTTGACCGTTGATATCAACATACTCTATTGTGATAACAATGATCCGCACGCAAATCTCGCTCGACGAAGACGCCTACCGCGAAGCCAAGCGGGAAGCGCGGCAGCAAGGCATTTCATTGGCGGAGCTGGTGCGCCGACTGGTCGCCAGCGGCATCCGGCACCGGCGAACGAAGCAGCGACCCTGGATGCGCCATGCCGGTGCGTTGGCCTCGGGTGACTCCAAGGCGAGCCGGAGCGTCGATGCGGTCGTCTACGGACGACCGCGACCGTGAGAGTCGACACGGTCTTCCTGGACAGCGGGATCTTCATCGCCTTCCTCGACCGCTCGGATCGCTTTCACTCTGCTGCCCTCGAGTTGTTCTCGAGTCCGCCGCGCCGTTGTCACACGTCCCTCGCGGTGATCGCGGAGACGTACGGATGGTTCCTGCACCGGCTCGGCGAGGAGGCGGCGCGCACCTTTCGCCTCGCCCTGGCCGACTTCACCTGGCTGACCCTCCAGACGCTCGACGCTGCACACCACAGTGCCGTGCTCGTCAAGCTCGAGCGCCTGCGGGGCCACAAGCTCACCTATGTCGATGCCTCGAGCCTGGTGTTGCTGAGCCGCCTGAGGATTCGGGAGGTCTGGGGCACGGATCGCGATCTGAGCATCGAAGGGGCACGGATCGTTCCGACGGGAGCCTGAGCGCCGGGCTGACCGGCGCCTCCTTCGACACGCGCGACCGTACGAAGCTCACCAAACGGCTCATCCGTCGGGTTGCCGACCTGGGTGTCTGAGGCAACCTCGGGACGCCGCCTGATTCGATCGCCGGAGTTTCTTCTCAGCCGAGCGCGACTTCCCTGGCGACCTCGTAGGCCTTGATGTCGAGACCCTTCGGCTGGAGCGCAGCGACCGCCAGGTTGAACTCCGCCATGTGCGGGCTCACGAGGTGCGCCTTGATCGCATCGAGGGACTCCCAGCGCTCGACAACGCGGA
>JADLHM010000074.1 GCA_020848745.1 Deltaproteobacteria bacterium
GGCGGGGGCGGCTCCGGCGGCGGCTTCTTCCTCGCGGCGGCCGCTCCCCCGATCGGCCCTTCGAGGAGCTCCCCGCCGAGCGCATTCGGATCGACGATCTCGACCGTGTACGCCGTCGGGTGCGGCGCCGACAGCGGGTGCGGGGCGAAGAAGATGAGCGCCACTGCGAGGAGATGGACGAGGATCGAGAGCGCGATGCCCGACGCGGACCACCCGCTGCCGCTCCGCGGTCCCTCATCGCGTCCCCGTCGTCGGTCCGCCATGGGACGCGCTCAACGCCCGGGGGCGCGTTCGGACGCGGCAGCGTCTGAGGATCGCCTCACCGCCGGCGCTCTCCCGCGCGGGCCGGCGCCGCCTCCGGAGCGGGCTCGGTCACCATGCCGAGCTTGCCGATGCCGGCCTCCTTGATCGCCGCGATGACGCCGACGACGTCCCCGTACGGCACGCTGCGGTCCGCGCGCAGCAGCACCGCCCGGTCCGGACGCGCCTGGCCGACGGCGGCGAGCTTCGCACGCAGCTCGGCGAGCGCGATCTGGTTGTCGTTCAAATAGACGGTGCCGTCCTTGGTGAGACCGACGACCAGCGGATCCTCCTGGCTGTTCAGGCCCGCCGCGCGGGTCTTCGGCAGGTCGACGCTCACCCCTTGCTGGATGATCGGCGCCGTCACCATGAAAATGACGAGGAGCACGAGCATCACGTCGACGAGCGGCGTGACGTTGATCTGGGCGATCGAGCCGCCCCCGCTGCCGCGACTATCGAACGCCATGGCCGCCCCCGCGCGTCATTTGAGGAAGTGCCGCTCGGCGATGTTCAGGAACTCGGACGCGAAGTTCTCCATCTCGGCCCCGAGCACCCGGACGCGGTCGGCAAAGTAGTTGTAGGCCATGACCGCGGGAATCGCGGCCGCGAGGCCTATCGCCGTCGCGATCAACGCCTCCGAGATGCCGGGCGCAACCGCCTGGATGCTCGACGACTGTGTCACGCTGAGGCCCCGAAAGGCGTTCATGATGCCCCATACCGTGCCGAAGAGTCCGACGAAGGGCGCCGCGCTCGCGGTCGTGGCGAGGAAGGTCAGCGACTTTTCGAGTTTCGTGGTCTCCTGCAGGGCCGCGCGCTTCATCGCGCGCTCGACGTTCTCGACGCCGCCGAGGTCGGTCGACATGTCGTCGCCCGGAGCGGCCTCGCGCTTGGCGCGCGTGATGCGCACCAGCTCCTGGTAGCCGGACCGGAAGACCTGGGCGACCGGGCTCGCCTTCAGATCGAGGCTCGCGGTGTTGATCGCGGTCAGGTTCTTGGCGTCCCAGAAGATGTCGATGAAGCGTTCCGACTCGCGCTCGGCGCGCCGCAACTGCCGACGCTTCGTGAAGATGATCGCCCAGCTCGCAACCGAGAACGCGACGAGGAGCAGCAGGACGAGCTGCACCACCGCGCCCGAACCGGTGACCATATCGATGATGGTCTCCTGCGGCCGCGCGATCGTGAGCGGCTCAGCAGACTGGACGACTACTTCGCGGACAGCGGATTCCCACATGCGCACCTCACGGCACCCTCGACCGTACACCCCACGCGCTTCCGTCTCGCGACGAGGCCGGCACGCTAGCCCAGGGGGGTGAGGCAGTCAATTACGCGTCGTTACAGGACAATTCGGTTGACGGCCGGCCGAACGCATGCGATACGACGCGCTTGCTCTCGCCCGCATCGGGTCCGGCGCCTCGGGCGTCGGCTGCATACGCGCGCGCACACAGGCACGAACGCATGGCCATCCGATACATCGACGAACTCGATCTCGTCGGCAAGCGGGTCTTCATCCGCGCCGACTTCAACGTCCCGCTGAAGAACGGTGCGATCACCGACGCGACCCGCATCGAAGCGGCCCTCCCAACGGTGCGGCATGCGATCGCCAACGGCGCCCACGTCGTGCTCGCGTCGCACCTCGGTCGTCCCAAGGGCGGCCCCGATCCGAAGCTCTCCCTGAAACCGGTCGCGGAGCGCCTTGCCGAGCTCCTGCACCTCCAGGTGGCGCTCGCGCCCGACTGCGTCGGCGCGGAGGTCGAACGGCTGGCGCGCGCGCTCGGTCGCCAGGACGTGCTGCTGCTCGAGAACCTCCGCTTCCATCCGGAAGAAGAGAAAAACGACCCCGGCTTCGCGAAGCAGCTCGCCGCCCTCGCCGACGTCTACGTCGACGACGCCTTCGGCGCCGCGCATCGCGCCCACGCATCGACCGAGGGCATGGCGCGGCTCGTGCCGGTGCGCGCCGCCGGCCTCCTCATGAAGAAGGAGGTCCAGGCGCTCTCGAAGATCACCGGGCACCCCGAACGGCCGCTAGTCGCGATCCTCGGCGGCGCCAAGGTCTCGGACAAGATCAAGGTGATCGAGCACCTGCTCGGCAAAGTGGACACCCTGCTCGTCGGCGGCGCCATGGCGTACACGTTCCTGCGCGCACAGGGAGCGGCCACGGGCGACTCCTTGGTCGAGGAGGATCGCGTCGACGTCGCCCGTCAGGTGCTCGCGCGCGCCAGGGACCTCGGCGTGACGCTCCACCTCCCCACCGACCATCTCGTCAGCACTGCGATCGACGGCAGCGCGCCGGCCGAGGTCACCACCAGCATCGGCGCGGGCAAGAAGGGCGTCGACGTCGGCCCCGCCACCGTGGCGCGTTATCGCGACGAGATCGCGAAAGCCCGCACGATCTTCTGGAACGGGCCCATGGGCGTCTTCGAGGTCGACGCCTTCAGCAAGGGCACCATGGCGATCGCCGACGCGCTCGCCGATAGCACCGCGCTCACCGTGGTCGGCGGGGGCGACTCGATCGCCGCACTGTCGCGCTCGGGCCGGAGCGCCGACATCACCCACATCTCGACGGGCGGCGGCGCGTCGCTCGAGTTCCTCGAGGGTCGCGTACTCCCCGGCCTGGCGGTGCTCGAACAATGAAGAAGACGACCGCACGCCGCCCGCTCCTCGCCGGCAACTGGAAGATGTACGCGACGCGCCCCGAAACGACGGCGCTGATCGACGCCATCAAGGAAGCCGCCGCCAGCACTCGCGATCGCGACGTGGTGGTCGCGCCGCCCTTCACCGCGCTCGAGACCGCGGCCCGGGCGCTCGCCGGCACGGCCATCGGCCTCGCCGCGCAGAACCTCCACGCCGAGCCGAAGGGCGCCTTCACCGGAGAGATCGCCGCCGAGATGTTGAAGGACGTCGGCTGCGGCTGGGTCATCATCGGCCACTCCGAGCGCCGGCAGTATTTCAACGAGACGAACGAGATGGTCCGGCAGAAGATCGGCGCCGCGCTGCGCGCCGGCCTGACCTCCATCGTCTGCATCGGCGAGACGCTGCGCGAACGGGAAGCCGACAACACCCTGCCCGTCATCGAGCGCCAGGTGCGCGAAGGCCTCACCGGCCTCTCGCGGGACGCCGTGAAGAGCCTCGTCATCGCCTACGAGCCGGTGTGGGCCATCGGCACCGGCAAGACGGCCACGCCGGAGCAAGCGGAAGAGGTCCACGCCGCCATCCGAGGGCTGCTCCGCGAGTTCGCCGGCGAGACCGGCGCCGAGGCCGTCAGGATCCTGTACGGCGGCAGCGTCAAGGCCGACAACGTCGACGCCCTGATGGCGCAGCCAGACATCGACGGCGCGCTCGTTGGCGGCGCGAGCCTCGACGCCGCCGCATTCAGCCGCATCATCGCGTTTCAATAGGAGCTCGTGACCCCATGACCATTCTCATCACCGTCGTCCACGTGATCGCCTGCTTCATCCTCGTGCTCGTGGTGCTCCTGCAGGCCGGCAAGGGCGCCGACATGGGCGCCGTCTTCGGCGGCGCCAGCAGCACGATCTTCGGCAGCAGCGGCGCGGGGAACTTCCTCACCCGCCTCACGACCGGCGCCGCCATCGTCTTCATGACGACGTCGCTCGCCCTCACCTACGTCGGCTCGCACGGAGGCCACTCGACGATCATGCCGGAGACTGGCATGCCCAAGGCCGGGTCGCTCGAGCCCGCGGCCGACGCCGGGGCCGGGGCCGAGCCCGGCGCCGCCGCCGACTCGGAGGCCGCCGCGGTCGCCGACGGCGCGCCCGCCGCCGCCCCCGCGGAAGGCGGCGCTGCGCCGGTCGCCGAGGGCGAGGACGCCGCACCCGCCGGACAAGCGCCCCCCGCGGCCGAGCCCCCGCCCGCCGCGCCGTAGCACCGGGCGCCGACTGTCGAGAGCGTTCGCCGGCGCACGCTCTCGACAGTCGGCGATCGCGATGGTACCTCTCGACCGCTGTCACGCGAGGATGGCGAAATGGCAGACGCGCTAGTTTGAGGGGCTAGTGGGGTAACACCCGTGGGGGTTCAAGTCCCCCTCCTCGCATTTGGTTTTCTCGCGACTTAGCACTTCGTCGCGTTGCACCGGGGACAGGTAACCGGGGACACGTCTCGGTTTCATCCTCCAGCAGGCTCGCAAGGCGGCGTAGCTCGCGACGGTCATCATTCGGCATCCACTTCGCGTAGTGCGCCTTGAGCGTGGCGAGCGCGACGCCGGTCTGCTTCTCGACCCACCACGGGTCCTGCACCCGTTGGAGCGCGATCGAGACGTACGTGTCCTTCGTGCAGTAGAGACCACGCACCCTGAGTCCGAGCGCGCGTAGGCAGTCGTACCAGTGCTCCGAGAACGCCTTCGGCTCGATCGGTGCCCCCGTCGTGCTCGTGAAGACCGGCGCATCGGGTCGGACATGCAGCGGCGCAAGCGCACGCAGGACCCGCACCGTCTCGGGCAACAGCTCGACCGTGCGCCGCGCGCTCTTGGTCTTGGGCTCGCCGTATGCGCCGGAATGGAAGGACCGCCGGACTCGCAGCACGCCACGCGCAAGATCGATGTCCTGCCACTGGAGGCCCGACGCCTCGCTCGGCCGGAGTCCCGACCAGAACAGGAGATGCACGTAGCCGTGGAACGACGGATGCGGCAGACGGCGGACGCCGCGCGAGCCGGCGACCGGCGGGAAGCCGAAGCGCTTCGCCGCAAACCAGCCGCAGACGCGCCGCACGTCGGCCAACTCGAACGGATCGGCTTCCGGCTGCTGCCAGGTCGGCCACACGAGCCCCACGAAAATATCACGCGTCACCAGGTCGTCGACGCGGGCGGCGCGGATCATCGCACGGAGCGTCCCGTTCACGATGTTGCGGACGTACTTGACCGAGATCGGTCCCGTGACGGGCGGTCGCCCCTTCTGCTCGGCCCGCGGGCGCGCCAGCAGTTGCCGCTGGAGGTCGTGGACATCCTTCGGCCGGAGCGCCGCGATGGGAAGATCTCCGAACAGTGAGGGCGAATCGTCGGTGCCCACGCTTGTCTCAAGGAAGTAGTCGCCATGGCGCGAGTAGTCCCGGAGCAATGCGGGACGGATGACTGGTGGCGTCTGGGCCGCAGCGGCACGCTGGCGCACCATCCACGCCTTGTAGTAGCCGCGCACGGTCACTACGGGGACCGGCGGTGTCGGCGCGTCGGAAGCGCCGGGTTTGGGCACCGGCGCAGGCTTCAGCAACGGCTCGATCTCCGCGAGCGTCCGGCCGGCGCGTATGAGCGCGCTCACGACTCGCGCTTGCGTCCGCGCTGCGATGCGGTTCTCGGGCGTGTCGGCCGCGATCGCGCGTGCAACGTGGCGCACGCCTCCGTGCCCGGGCACGCGGAGCCGCAAGCGGAGACGGCCGCCGTGCACTTCAACCGAGCAGCCGCCGTAGTCTTTCCGTCGCTTCCTCAATCGCGATCACCTCTGCGCCGCGCGGCGCCGTGGCTGGCCCCGCGGTCTCGCGTGCGGACTCCCCGTGCTCGATCAACTCGACGATCGCCGCCCACTTGAAGATCAGCCGCCCGCGGGGTCCGTCCTGGAAGTAGTGCACGCCGCGGCGTAACTCGCCGCGCTGTACCTTTTTCCGAACAGCCTCGACGCTCCACGGCGTCAGCGTGGCGAGTTCGTCGGCGTACAGATAGGGCTTCGCCTGCTGCGCGTTCACGGGGCCGACTCGGCCTCGCCTGCACCGCCAGCAACTGCATCAGCCGGGCCGCCGACTCCCGTACAGCCATCTCGCCGCGCTCCCAACGTGCCACGCTGTTCGGTGTAACGCCCACCAGAGCTGCAAACTCGGACTGCGAGAGGCGCAGACGATCGCGAATGGCACGCACTTCCCCTCCCGTCATCGTGGGCGGCTCTATACGTGACGTCGCTCATCGCGGCAACCGCGTTCCTGCATCCGACCTCCGCCGCAGGGCTGCGAGCGCGGCGAGAAGCTGGCGCAACGTGGTGTGCACCTCCGTGTCCGCGGCGCCGGCCGCGATGTGGTTGACCGCGCGCATGAACGCGACCAGAACGGCAACGGCGTCAGGGTCGCCGTCGAGGGCCGGAGCGAGCGCAGGACCGTAGTCGTGGCCCACTACGTCGAGCAATGCGCCGACGGCCGCGCGCAGGAGTGCTGCGGCGGTCATCGCCCGCCCTCGGGACACCGGCGCGTGCCGCGCGCGGCGGTGGCCGGCCGCGTCATCTCGCCAAGCTCGTCGCGCAGGTCCAGCGGCACCGGCTCGACCGCCAGAGGTTCGAAATCGCCATAGCCGGCCGTAGCTTGGCACGCCTTGCATGACGGCGCCGCCATGCGTGGTAGCGCGCCCCCCGAGCGGCGCGGATCGTCGACGAGACCGTCATCCGGGCCATCCGTCCCGTGATGCGAGGTCGAGCGGGTAGTCCGCATCCGTGGGCGGCGGTTCGTCGCGGTCGGCACTACCGCCGCCACCACCGCCGTCACCGCCACCCCTAAAGGGGTGTGGCTGTGGCTGGCTGTAGTTGTGGGCAGCCAGGTCAGAGCCATTGGCTGTGGTCTGGCTGTTCATGGCTGTAGCGCTTCGGTTCTCGACGACGCGGTACTGGTCCCCATCTTTCCCGACAAGGCCGAGGCCGAGGAGCGTGGTGCGTGCTCGGCGCATCGACGTGTCGGTTAGCCCGCTCGCCTGCCGCCATGCCGTGTACGTCGCGCCCTCCGTACCCAGGCGCGCCAGCGTCTCTAGGGCATGCTGGTGCTTCGGGGTGAGCCGGGACGATCGCGTGGTTCCGGCGCTCACGTCGACGAGCTGCAACACGCACGCGGACTCGCCGCCGGGGAGCACGACCGGCAGCAGGCGCAGGGTGCGCGGGGCGAACAGTTCGGTGTCCTTCGCCTTGATGCAGGTGAGCCGCAACACTCCGTCGTCCTCGGACGCGAGCTGCATCGCCGTATCGACGGCGCCGAGCAGCGCGCCACTGCCCCGCGCGTCGGTCTTGCCCTTGCTCGGATGGTGGAGGAGGAGCACGGCACCTTCGGTCGCGGCGCGGATGCGGTCACACGCAGCCACCGCCTTCCCCATGTCGCTCGCCGAATTCTCGTCGCCGCCGCCGAAGCAGCGCGCGAGCGTGTCGAGCACGACCAGCACGGGCGGCATGGCGGTGAGCGTCGCCAGGAGTGCGTTGACATGTGACTCGTTCAGCAGATTGATGGCCTCGGTCACAAATCGGATGGGGACGGTGCGGCGGTCGACCGTGGGATGCAGCGCGAGCCAGGCGTCAACGCGCTTCGGCAGGCCCGCGAGGCCTTCGCCGCTTACGTACACGACGGGGCCGGTCGCGACCGCTTCCCCGAGCCACGGCATGCCGGTCGAGATGCTGAGCGATAGACCCACCGCGAGCGTGGACTTGCCGGTGCCGGGCGGTGCAATCACGATGTACAGACCGCCCCATTGCAGGAGCCTACCTGCCAGCGGGCGCGTGGGCGGGAGGGCCGCCAGGTCGTCAAGCGAGAGCAGCCGAACCCGCGGGCGGGTCAGCATCGCTGCACCTCCAGCGCGGGTGGCGGGAGCACTGCGTCCGTCCATGACCGGATCGGGTCGACGCCGAGATGCGTCAGCGCCTCGTAGGGCGTCAGCTCAAGAACGAGGGCCAGACGCGCCGCGAGGCCGGGCGGCAGCGTGGCGCGTCCCTGCTCGACGCGCCGCAGTCGAGCCGCCGTCGTTGGGATCGCAGCGGCGAGAGCGGCGAGTGACCACCCTAGCTGTTCGCGGCGCTGCGCGAGGAGGTTATCCGCCACGGCTTGGGCATGATCCACACCCGTGCATCACACGCACCGCTATAAGAGAGCGAGCCCGACGACAGCGCTAAGTCTTACGCGTTTTGCCGATGAACGTCGACGCGCGAGCGACCATCAACGACTTGGCCGCGATCCACGACGCGACCGGCTGCCACCCGCAACGTCGTGGCGACATCATGCGCATCGCTGGGGTCGCCGATTGGTCGATACGCCCCTGGTCCCGCATGCGATCCGTTCGGCCGGATGGCCGCCTCTTGCGGCGGACTTAGCCCGACGTCTGACCCTTCGCGCGCGACGCGGAAACCGCTTTAACCAGCCGCGCTGTGTTGGGGTCGTAGACGTAGTTGGTTATGGTCCCGTCCTTGATTCGTTCTACGGCCTCGTCAATGACGAACAAGGGAACGAGGAACCATTCCTGTGGTTGCACAGGACGACCGAAGCGGTCGTTGATTGTGATGTTCAGCCGCGCCGATCCAAACAGCCTGTGAAACAGGTTCTCCATTCGCGTGCGGTTGATGCCCGCTAGCTTGTAGGTCGCAACCACCTCAGCCTTAGCCAGGAGGTACGTGGCGTCATGCTCCGCGTCCGCAATCCGGGTTTCCACTTTGCTGCCGGTCACGCCGATCTTGTGGATCAGATCGCGGTGCTCCGCGACATAGGGATGATCGGACAGCGATCGCAGGACATAGATCGTGCCACTCTCCACGTCGTCCGCTTCCAACTCGCCCCCAAACGACAACTGTCCGCTCTCCGGCGAAACCAGCCGCCGCGCGGCGGGATCGTTGTAGAACGCGCGTTGAAGCGAGCGCAGCAATAGATTGCTCTCGGTGCCGTTGGCGAAGACGGCCCGCAAACGGCGATCCACTTCCCCGGCGGTCGTCTTCAACGGCTCGCCCACCTCGGCGATGTAGAGGATGATGCCGTCGAGGACGAAGAAGTCTCCGGCGTCAATTACGCGGCGGCCCGCCTCGATGGGCTGGGCCTGGCGCAGGCCCGTCCTGACGTCCGCCTCTACTCGATCAAACAGCGGCTTGAACGTTTCGAAGTCCTCGCACCGCTTGCGGTCGGCGATCTCCTCGGCGGCGCGTTTATCTGCACTGGTGCGGACGTGGCGCAGGACGGTGATGTCATCGGGGGTGGTCGTGCTCCCGAGTTCGGCAGCCAGTTTGTCGACGTCGTAATCGGCCAAGCCTTCGCCGACTCTCGTTGCGCCATCCAGCAAGCCCTGATGATCGAGCGACGCCAGCAGTGTGCGGCAGTTCGGTAGGGTGCGCAGTCGGTCAAGGCGCACGGCGTACAGCCTCTCGAAGATATCGCGGTCTTCCCCGTGTTGCGGAGCGCGATCGTGCTTCTCGACGAAACGCTGGATTTCCTCGAACCCGGCTATGACGCGCTCCTCTCTCGGCGGACGTCCGCCCTTGGCTTCCGGGGCGGCGAACTCCGAAAGCTCCGCCGCTAATTCGTCGAGGTTGGGGTCACTCATAGTAGCGACCCTCCTTCTTGAAGCGCATGAAGGCGGACGCGCCTTCGGCCATGCGGCGCTCCCACGCATCCTGCGAGTCGAGCGCGGGCACGCGCCCCCGTTCCCTCTTGAACTGGACCGCGCGCACGGCCAGCTCCTTCGCCTCTTCCGGCGTCAGGTTCGTGCGCTTGGCAGAAATAGCCGCCGCAACTTGCTTCAAGCTGTCTTCGCTCATGGTCTTAGCGAGGATCGCGTAGGCTTCGCCGAAGGGATTGATGCGGTCGATCAGGTCGATGTCCAGCTCGCGCACATCCATCGCAAAGCGGCGCACGCCTTCGATCAGGGCGGTGTTGGGGGCGGTTTCCTCGCTTCCGCCGCCCGTCGCAAGCTGCTTTGCCTGCTGCGTGAGGATGAGGGCCGCAACGGCGTGCTGTCGGACGGATTCCTGATCTTCCGCGTCAAGATCAGGGTACTTGTCCTTGATAATCTTGCCCATGCGAACCTGCGTTAGTTCTTCCGGCACCAGTTCTTCATCGAACAAGCCGCGCTCGATAGCGGTCTTGTCCTGAATGAAGGTGGCGATCACTTCGTTCAGGTCCTCCTGGCAGATACGCGCGGCCTCCTTGCTCTTGGGTTCAGCGAGGCCCTTGATCTCGATCTGCACCTGTCCGGTCTGGTGGTTGAACCCAACGTTGGACCTTTCGGGATCGTAGCCGGCCCTGCCGTAGTCGAAGTCAGGCGTCGGACCGCTGTCCACGTTCTTGGGCCTAAACTCGAAGCGCGGGGCGAGGACCTGTTCCATCAGGAGGCTTGCGGCGATCGCCTTCAAGGTGTCGTTGACGGCCTCGGTTACGGTTTCCTCAGAGGCATCCGGCTCGGCGATCAGGTTGGTGAACCTCGCGCGAGTCTTGCCGGGCGCGTCGCGGGTCGCGCGACCGATGATCTGCACGATCTCTGTAAGACTGGCGCGATAGCCGACGGTGAGCGCATGTTCGCACCAAATCCAATCGAAGCCTTCCTTCGCCATGCCTAGCGCGATGATGATGTCTACGTAGTCCTGGTTGTTCTTCTGCGCCGAATCCTTGAGCGCGGCGGACACGCGGTCGCGCTTAGCAGCGTCGTCATCGACGAGATCGGCGATGCGCAGCACCTGACCATCGGGCCGCTTAACAAGCTGGAAGCCCGTGGTCGCATCGACGCCCTGCCATTCGCCCAGCGCCTCGATGATATGCTCCACCTCGCGCATCTTGTCTTTTGTGCTTTCGCGCGAATTGACGTTGGGGATGTGGATGATCGTCTTCTCGGCAGGGTTTAGGACCTTAAGGATGTCATCAACGTAAGGCCCGCTGTAGAAGAAGTAGCCGATGTCGAGTTGCTTTAGGTACTCGTAGCCGTTGAGCTGCTCGTAGTACGTGTAGGTTACGGTATCGAACTTAGCTTCGTCGGACGGACTCAGCACGGCCTGGGCATCCCCGCGAAAGTAGGAGCCCGTCATGGCGACAATGTGCGTGCGCCCCCGTGCAATGAACTGCCCGAGGTGCGTGCCCAGCTTGTTGTCGGGGTTCGTTGAAACGTGGTGGAACTCATCGACCGCGATCAGGCGGTCGTCGAAGGCCTCCACGCCGTAGGCATCGACAGCGAAGCGGAACGTCGCGTGGGTGCAGACCAGCACCTTGTCGTCGCCGTCGAGGAACGTACCGAGTGACCTGACCTTGCCCCCATTGTCGTTGCCTGGTGCGTTACAGAGGTTCCACTTCGGCTCGACGTGCCAGTCGGCCCAGAAGCCGAATTTTGACAGCGGCTCGTCGTTGAAGCTGGCCCCGATGGACTTCTCCGGCACGACAATGACGGCCTGTTTCAGGCCTTGATTCGTGAGCTTGTCGAGTGCGATGAACATCAACGCCCGGCTCTTCCCTGATGCGGGCGGCGATTTGATGAGCAGGTACTGCTCGCCCCGCCTCTCGTAGGCGCGTTCCTGCATCGGCCGCATCCCCAGGGCATTGGCCTTGGTCGATGCGCCGTTGCGGGCGTAGATGACAGATACGGAAGGGACGTTCTGTGCGCCCTTGCAATCGCCGCCGGGACCGCTCGTCAAAACACACCCCACTCGCGCCCACTTGCCATGTGGAACGCCCCGTCGATTGCACTGCTCTTCTTGAGCCATTGAGCTTTCGCCGCTTTGGTTCCAATGGTCAGCTCGAAGACGCGCGGCTTGGTTCTCACAAAAAGCAAACACTCATTGTCGTAGGCAGGTGGCCCGCCAGCTCCGGGTATTGGCAGGACGAGCTTGTCCATCTTGTTGTCGCTGTAGGTCAACGAAAACAGAGTTGCTGGACCGCTATCGAAGCCAATCCTCACGTCACCGACGTGTGTATTTTTAGGGATAGTGGTGGACGGAAAGCCAAAGAATACCCTTGAGAGGCGCTTCATCATGAGCTGATTGCCGGGCAACTTGGGGCCGCGGTTCTTGGTGATGTTCCCGGCATCAATCCAGAAATGGGTACATACGCGCAGTTTCTGCAATTCTTTGGTTGATAGGGTTCCGCGTCCAGTGTCGGTGCTCGCGACGTCGTCCTCTGTAGGAGCTGGGGCCTTCAAATTGTCCCTGTGCTCAAAGAGCCGGCGGTAGCCGGTAAATAGCGCCGGAGTCAACCGCGTGGCGTTGTTCCACGTTCTTGAGAACCAAGCACGCATGGATTGCATAGCGGCAGCGGCGGTGGGCTCAGTCGGCCCGGCCCGATTGACACTGACGACAAGTCCGGCTTCGACGCCACGCAACAATCCTGATCTAGACATATTGCCGGATCCCGCGAGCGCGTAGTCGCGCAGATCGGTCCGGACAAGGAACGTCTTCGGATGGAAGGGCATCTTAGGAGCGCCTCCGTGATCCAGGCAGAAGCGGGCATCATGGATTCTCACTGAAGACTTCGGAACCTTGAGTAGGCTGGCAAGGGCCACTGGCTCGGTGCGACAGTAGTCGAAGGACGTGATCCACCTCTTTGGAACGCCGCTCCATGCCTCGCCGAGGGTCTCCGCCAACCTTTTGAGCAGTTCGTAGGCACCGCCCGACGTTACATAGGCAACCGCCACGTCGATGCTCTCCACAGCGCCGTCCTGCAAGATGGCTTGAAGTGCATCAAGAGTAGTGCGGGGAGCAGGCTGGGCAATGTAGTCAACTCGGCTCATGCGCGTCTCCGTCCCGGGAAAGTGGCCCTTTCAATGGTGGCACCTTCCTTCTGCGTGCTGGCGTACAAGGTGAACAACTTTTCGAGACGTTCCGTGTCATTTCGGAACTGGCGCCCTATGTAGATACGCTCAAGAACTTCGTCATTGCGGGAATGCGCTTGGCGCAGATTTTCGGGCATTGCCTCAGGCTCGTAGAGGTCAGCGCTTGTTGAGGGGAAGTGGACTTCGCGTGCGAGGAGGATGTCCTCGGCACAATGAGTGAGGTCAACCTCATTCTTATGGGTGAGAGTCGGGATTGGAAAGGTGTTCCATCCCAATGTGTTCGAGTATCGATAGTCCGTCTTCAACTTCCCGCAGACCGCAGCGATCCAAACGAGATGAAGACGCGACGCAATCAAAGCCAGATGCCAGAGCGGTGCGTCGTAGAGCGCGAAGGCGCTATCGGCGACAACTGTGCCCGCATCCAGAAGCCCAACCGGAAGATAAGGGCGGCGCTCCGAACTATGGCGTGGAACGATAAGCGTCAGCCGCTGCGCGTTTCCCTGTATTTGAACGAATCGGTAGGGCGCTTTGGCATAGTCGCGCGTAGAGCCAGCCTTGCTAGACAACCGCATGGCCCGTACGGCTTCGAGGCGTCGAGCGACCGTCGGAGAGCGAGCGGCGTCGGCCCATTGATCTTGCTCAATCCAGAGGCAGTATCGGACCTTGCCCTGAATGAAATCCTCTGAGCCGACAAAGCGCCTCAGGTACCTTTTGAAAATTGTGTCACTAGGATCTGTGCCCGCCTTGTCTTCAGGCGATACAAGAAGATGCCCACCGTCGCGCGGCATGTTGCCGAAGAGCATAGGAGCGCGGTCCTTCGGCGGGTCACGTCGGGCTTCGATGACGAGATTGGGGGCATCTACCAGATAGGGGTTAATGTTGCCGCACACCCGTTCGAGGGCCGTTCCGTCGGCGTCAAGCGTGTAGAGACGCTTCCTCTTTCCAGCGACATTCGATAGTCCGACGATGATTACGATGACGCCCGCGTTATGACTGGCCAAGTTCGACCACTTGAATGAAGTGTGGGCGAACTCGATCGCGTGACCTGTGGCAAAGATGGACGGCCAGAAGAGCGAGACCTGTTGACCTTGGCAAATCGAATTCGTCACCACAAACGCGGAACTCGCACTCGTCTGAAGGCCGTACTCCGCTGCCTTCATGAGCCATCCGGCAACATAGTCGAGCGACTTCCAGCCTTCCAAGCGACCATCGAATACGGCGGATAAGTCGGATTTCTGTTCTTCTGACTGAAGTTTGTTGCCCAGGTACGGGGGATTCCCGCAGATGTAGGTCTCGCCGCCTTCGTTCTCGAAGTCGATTTCCGCTTGTTCGAGGGGCGTATCGAACAGGTCGTCCGCCTGCACCTTCACGCTCCTACCTGTAGGCGGGCAGATGGTCAGCCAGTCGAGCCGAAGAGCGTTGCCGCAGGTGATCCAATTCTCGTCGCGCAGAGGCAGGAATTCGGCCAAGGCCAGCTTTTGCCCCCGGTACACCACGTCGCATTGATACTCGGCGATGATTAGCGCGAGGCGGGCAATTTCCGCCGGAAAGTCGCGCAGCTCGATCCCGCGAAAGTTCGTGAGCGGAATTCCAGAGCTACGATGCCGCTCGCCGCGTCGCTCGTTGATCTCGGCCTCGATCGCGCGCATCTCCTTGTAGGCGATGACGAGGAAGTTGCCGGAACCGCAGGCGGGGTCGAAGACCCTCATCTTCGTCATGCGCTTGCGTAGGTTGAGCAGGGTGCGGGGGTTGTCGCCTGCCTCTGCCAATCGTGCGCGCAAGTCGTCTAGGAAGAGCGGGTTCAGGACCTTCAGGATGTTGGGGACGCTGGTGTAGTGCATCCCCAACTCGCCGCGCTCCTCGTCCTCGGCGACGGCTTGGATCATCGACCCGAAGATGTCGGGGTTGATCTTGGTCCAGTCGAGACTGCCGACGTGCAGGAGGTATGACCGCGCGATCTTGCTGAACTTCGGCACATCCATGGTGCCGGAAAACAAGCCGCCGTTCACGTATGGAAAGTCGTCGGCCCAGCGAGGAATGTTGGCCGCTGCCCGTTCGTCCCGCTTGGTGTTCATGGCAAGGAACAACGTGCCGATTACCGCGTGCGTGTTGGACGAGTCCTTCGCGCTCATCTGCGCGACAGTTTCGGTGAACTTGCCCTTGCCGACGAAGATCTCGGTATCCTCGGCGAAGAAGCAGAAGATGAGCCGCGCCATGAAGTGGTTCATGTCGTGGCGGCGCTCGGCCTTGCCCCAATCGGGGTTGTCGCGCAGAAGTTCGACGTAGAGCCGATTGAGGCGGCTGGTCGCCCGGATGTCGAAGGCGTTCTCGCTGATCTGCCGGACGGTGGTGATTCCCGCGAGCGGCAGGAAGAATCCGAAGTGGTCGGGGAAGTCCTGGAAGGCGCAAGCGACCGTCTCGCCGCCTGTCAGCTCTTCCGCCTCGAAGTCGTTGCCGTCAGTAGCAAGGACGAACTTCGCCTTGGCTTTGGCGGTAGCCGGGCTGTCCTTGAGCGCGTTGAGTGCCCGCGACACCTGCCCTGCCTCGCAGGTCAGGATGTGAATGTTGTTGGTCTGGAGCACACCGCCGAGGTCGGACTTGTTCGAAGCCCCAGCGCGAAGGCGCTTGATTGTCGTCTCCTTGTTACCGAAAGCTTCAAGGAAGGCGTAGGGGAACGTCGCGGGGTCAAAGGGCTGCTCCGCAAGGTCTGTGATCGCCTGCTCGATCTCAACGGCGTTCAACGCTATTTGCCCTCTCTGGCGCATCCAGGATCTTTCGCCGTGGACGCTCGGCACTGCGCTGTTGTCGGTTACGTACTCCCGCATGAACCGCCGGAGTACTTCTGCGGGTGGGCGAAGCGGCGAGGGTCGTGTTGTCGTCGACCATGGTGGTTCCTGCCTACTTGATACATTCTCGGGTAGCGCCCGCCGCAGGCTAGGGGCTCCCTCAGGAGTGCAGGCGGGCACGGCCGCAGTCCTGAGGGCATCGAGGCGCCGTGATATAGCGCGGAAGAACGCGGTTGTTCCACGCCCGTCGACTCATGGCCCAAGCAACTTACGCAGCGCGTGGATACGCCTGTGCCGACGAGGGGCGCGACGCAGCCGACAGGGCGAAGTCCTCTAGAGCCACACACAGCGCCGACCGCGACTCGTGGCCCATGGCATCGCAAGTCAGAACGCGATGAACCGCGTCGCCCCGAGGAGCGCGGCCACGGGATGCCGGGCAGGAAGATCAGCGCGGCGGGCAGCCACCGCAGGCACCAGGTCATCGCGGCACCACAAAGTGGACAGTATGAGGTGGCCCATCACTGCGAGGACGCCAAGGAGGGCGGCGTGTCCTCCTCGGGAGGTGGCAGCAGGGCACCGCGAAGAAGCCCGAGCGGGTACAGCGTCGATAGCGTCTTGTAAGGGCGGAGGAACGCGTCCAAATACGCTCCGCGCAGCTCGTCCAATTGCGGCAGTAGGGCTGCGAGGCCCGGCTCGATATTCGACGGGCCGCCCGGCCTCGTCGGTCTGGGACGTGGGGGCGCTTGTTTCAGAAGGTCCGCGAGCGCGATCGACGGATGCTTGCGCCAGGTGCCGCCCGTCAGCGTCTCGCGGAATACAGCCCGCAGGAGGAACGCAATCTGAGTCATGCCCTGGCGCCGCTGTCCCCTCCGAGCACTCGGATTGACGTACGCCACGAGGTCGTGCGCGGCCTGGACTTCGACGAAGTGCTTCGGAGGCGGGCGATTACCATGGCGCTTCCCCACGGCCTCGGCCGAAACGGACGGCAACGCACGGCGCGCACGGACATGCTCGCGAAGCGTGAGCTTCGCCATGAGGCGGGCGACCTCCGGTGCGATACGCACGGCAGACGTCACATCGTCGCGGGTCAGGGTTTCCCCTGGGCGTCGCTGGGCCAGCCAGCTCAAGAGTACATTCGCCACAACGTGGTGCAGGTGGTCGAGAGCGGCGCCACCCCCGGTGAGACGACCGGTCGCACCTGCGATCGCGAGAGTCACTGCTCGCGGATCCCACGGTGGATGGGGCGCTTCTTCGCGGGTAGCGTCGTCTGGGCTCACGGGACCAAGGATTGCGTCTGCCCTGTCCAACGTCGCAGCCTCCTCGGACTTTGTGTGCGGTCGTTGCAGGAACCGGCGGACCGGCACGAGCGATTCGTAATGCCGGTAGAACTCCTCCAGGCAATCCACGATCCAGCACGGGTCGGCGCCCGCATTCGCAAGAGCACAAAGCGCATCGAGCGCCGGCGCGTGGCGCTCCCTCAAGGGTCGGCAGTGAAGTCCGGCCTGCACCTCGGTATCCGTCCACGCGAAAATGCGCGCGATGACCTCCGACATGACAAACGGCGGCCGCCCGGCTTTCGTGCGTAGCTCCGTGGCGAGCCGATCTGCTGTCCACGGTAGCCGCACACGTGCCTCTCGTGATCGCTGCGGCCGAGAACGCGGTTTCATGAACGACACTCCCGCCGCTGCCATGCCAAGTATTCGAAGCGAATGGCCACCGCCCGGAGGTCGCCCCCGTCAACACCACGCAACCGCCGACGGTCGAGCCGCTCGGCGAACTGACGCAGCTCTGCGGCCGCGCCTTCGAGCGCGATCGCGTCGTCGAGGTTGCGCATGCGGCGCACGATGCGTGTTGCCTGAGCGACCGTGCGAGGCGAGAGGCGCCGCCGATCGGGCACGGTCCTCAGTCGCGGCCTCGTCCGCTCGCTCGGCGCAACCGCAGTCTCGTCACCGGCCGAGGCGTGAGCCATCAGCACCACCGCGACGCGCTACGCCAAGCCGTGCAGAGCGGAGGCTGAAGCGCCGCGTCGACGAGTCGACCGCAGTGACTCCACCGCCGCAGCCAGTCCCGCAACACGTCGTGCGAGTGCGTCGGCCGCTCGCACCAACCGAGCGATGTCATCAGCGCTAGGCTGACCGCCACGCCATCGCCCGTTCCTGGCGCCACCGATGAAAAGGGCCGGATGCTCACCCGTCGAACAGTCGATGAATTTGCGAGCCCCCGTCCCGCGCTCTCGATGTTGACACGTACTCCTCATGGTTCGATCTCCTCCCAGGTCAGTAGCCCAAGATGGCGCCGCGGTCACGCATGCCGAGTAGCCGCGCCCCACGCAGTCGCTTCGAGGTCCATCAGCCCGCGATCGGAAGCGCTCAAGCCGCGCTGCGCAGGGCGTCGCCTGATACGCGCAATGAGGACGTCGGTAGGTTGCTGGATTCGAGCCGCTGGACTATCTCATCGCGCGGTGAGGCCTCGTTCAGCAGCAGGAAAGGCGAAACCGCTATTCCGCGCCGAACGCGAGCTATGCGAAGTTCTTTCGCGCTGGGCGAGGTCGACACTGGCACCCGCTTCCTCCCTGCACACGGAGTTTCGCGTCGGCTCTTGCATTCCGGATCTCGTCATCGCGCGCTCGCCTTGGCGCGTTGTTTCGGAATCGGCACCGCGGGCTCTCGGATCGCCTCCCGGCAGAGCCCGTTTGCGCAACCACCTCTCTGGATTCGAAAGTGCAGTCTTGGCTCAATTGCTGAGCCGGTCCCACGAAGCGGACAGCCTCACGAATCAGATTTGGAGCCGTAAGGAGAACGTGCTCCGAGCCCTTGGCAAGCTCGAACGGCTCGGAGTCGTCACACGGCGCGGGCAGCTGTATGCGTTGAAGCGCAGAGCATTCCCGCGAAAAGCGGAAATCGTCGCGATCGAAGCCAAGTTGGTTCGCTGGCGCGAAGCGCTCCGACAGGCTCAGCAGTATCAACGGTTCGCCAACCGTTCTTACGTTGCAGTGCCAGCCGCCTTGGCCTCGAACGCTTCACTGTTGGAATGTAGCCGCCGCATGGGCATTGGTGTTCTCTCTGTCAGCTCATCCGGGGTAAACGTCCCGGTCGAGGCGGAACATCGAGAGGCGAATTCCGCAGATTGGGTCTGGGCCGTCACGCGGACCTGCGGGTTCTCGAATCCAACAAGCGCGGTCCCGTGATCACCTGTTCCCGATGAACGCCTGAACCGCCTGGCGCCAAGGTTGCTGATGGTACACGGAGGTGCGCGAATCAAACGGGGCGAATCGATAGAAGTCGGCAGCAAGCCGCTCCGCGTTGGTTAGCCATTCCGTGCACCGAGCGACACGCTCCGCGTCAGACAACGCGGATAGTGCCCGCGTCTCCCGCACGGCGACTTCCAAAAAATGTTCGATCGCTGCCCCTTTGTTCCCGAGCCGATGTTGCCACTCCGGCACTGAGTCGCACCGTGCCCCCCCTGCAAGTGCACGCATGAGGCCGGAGCTTGCCGGCGTTGAATCAGCAACGGCGGCCAGCATGCCCGCACCTACCATCTTGTCCAGGTCGTTCTGAAGTCCGATCTCGCCCCCAAAAGCATGCGAGTAGAACGAAGGGACGGTCCTTCCTTCCTGCTCTTCAAAATCGCTGAGTCGAATACGTCGCTGTCCCCGGTACCACCCTGACGACCAGCCATCGGCTCCAGCGACAACCGCGAGGAGTCCCGCCGTCCCAGCGAACGCCACAACTACTCGACCGACACCTCCCTGCTTCAGTTGATAGACGATGCGCATCAGGGATCCGGCGACGTTAGCGTGGGTCATGTAGTACGAGTCTTCTATCGCTTGCTCAATCACGATGTACGCGCCCTCTGGCGCGCGCGAACTCACCTGATCCACTACGATGTCGAGGAAAGAATTGGACCACGGATCGATGCCACGAAGGCACGTATCGGAGATCGCGATCGTAGCTAGGCGGGGAAGTCCCGGTGCCAACTGTGACGCAACGTCCAATCCGCAATCGAGCCAACTGAGTGCAGTCGAATAGTCAGACGTTGGATCGGTTGATAGCGGCGCGGGAAGGATGATCCCTTCGCAGCCAAGATCTCGTTGCACGGTGACGCACATTTGCACTGCCGCACGGATGTCAACCTGCGTAGTCGGGGCGACGCCGGGCCACAAGTTTGCAACTGAAGCGCGCGCAGCATCTTTCCACTCTTTCTGCTTTTGCTCTCCACTATCGAATTGCTGAAGTTGCGCGCCGAACCAGCCGTAGCTCATCAGATTCACGCATGCACTGCCGCAACGCCCCGCATTCAACGTGGCGAGATACATTTGCGGATCGAGTAGTCGACGAAGCAGATGAGGAGCGTTCAGCGATCGGCGCGTCAGCGTATGGAAGGCGATGCCCGATGGGCTGATGATCGATCCGTCTATCCCGCTGACTGCGGGAGGAACGGCAGCCTGATATCGAGCCAAGAAATAGAAATCCGACATGGCTAGATGAAGGGCTGACAACGGGTGATTACTTCACGTGGGAGAGGGCGAACAACCGGCCTGCCGTTGACCATCGCATCGACTAGCGCAACAAATTCGTGGGGAAGATTAGGACTGATTGACGAAGTCATCCGTCCTCCATTCAACAGGGCGCGCTGGTTCCCTAGCGTCGGGTGACGGCCGCCGATAGCTTCTTGGACAACGAGTCCGAGTCCGAAGATGTCGGACTTGCAAGTCAGGTTTCGCAGACCTCGCATCTGCTCCGGTGATAGATATCCCTCGGTTCCCCAGGTCTTGCCCCACGTGGTGAGCGACGCCAGTTGAAGGTGGCGGGCGACGCCGAGATCGACCAGCACAGCGCTCCCGTCTGGGCGGACGAGAATATTGCTCGGTTTCACGTCACGATGGACGATCCTAGCCTGCCAAATGATCTCGATGGCCGTGGCGACGTCGCGAGCTATCTTCGCGGTGTCGGAGATGCTGAGCGGCCCGTTCGCGATCAACCGATCGAGTGGAGCGCCCGAGATGAACTCTGTGGCGAGGTAGCGATGCGTGTTTCCACGCAACACGCATTGCCCGGCGCTGTGCATGGTCACGATGGTGGGCGACCTGAATCCACGTATCGCAGCGATCTCGCGGTCGGTCCTCTCGTCAACCTGATTCCCAACGTAAATCTTGACCGCCACCTCAAGCGAAGGATTGCCGATGGGGGAGCCCTTGAAGACAGCCCCCTGACCGCCGACCGCCACTTCGCTGACCATCGCAAAATCGGCCGCGAGCGCCGTGGTGACCTCGGCGAGTGTTAGCGCAGGAGCGAAGGCCATACGGCGCGTCCAGAGTACCAGGTTTTCGCTGGGCGCCGAATGGCGTTGTAGCGATATGGCGCAACTATCTATCTACGCGGGGACCCAAGCGGAGGGTAGCGACTCATTCCAAGCGCCATCGTGTGCGCTCCTCCCATGCGGCGAGGTTCCGCGAGAACCAGCGCGCGAACACTTCGGCGCGCTCGCCCCAGCCCCGACCGTCCAGTGCGGCCGCCGTGCCCACCGTCAACACCAACGAGTCGCCCGCGGGCCGCACCTGCTCGACGTAGACTCGCCGCGCGTCGACAAGCAGTCGATCGAGACGGGCCTGCAGCTCTGCATCGAGGGCCGCCAGCGTCGTGCGTAGCTCCGCAGCGCGAGCACGCAACGGTTCCGCCTGCCGTCGACGGTCCGCGGCTTGCGCCGACGTTAAACGATCCCAAGCCACCCTCGCCGCCGCGGCCCGGTCCTCTGCCTCTACGGCCGCCCGCTCCAGTGCCGCTACCTCGTCCTCGATCGGGGCGCTTCTGCTGTGCTCCTGTCCCTTCGTCATCGTCCGCTCCTCTCAGCTCTCAGGCCAATACTTCTCTCCACCATTCGAGGGGAATCTCTTGAATCTCTGCAGCGAGCACGGTGGCCCCAGCGACAGCGTTCGCGATGTCGTCGTGAGCACCCGGGCCGTGGTCAATGCTGTCCCGTCCGCTGCGCGCGGTGCGACGCTCCAAGCCGAGCAGCTGCGTGGTGAGTCGACGTTGGTCCAGCAGCTCGACACGACCGGCGTTCAGCAGCGGCAGGAATGCCTGATACAGCTCCGACTTCGACTTGTCCGCAGTCACGTAGGAGACCTCGTGCGCACGAAACCGTTCGCGGGGCCATTCCCCCGCGTACCGGTCCCCGTAGACGACCGCGGCACCGTAGCTGCGAACGAGCGCGGCATATTCCCGGACGACCTCGTCGGGCGAGAACGGCGGCCGCCATTCGCGCAGCAGGTCGAGGACGACCCGATCGTCCTCGCGGTGGGCGATCGCGAGCGTGAAGCTGTCTGCGCTCCCGCCGGACGGGTCCACGAATGCCAGGTGCTCACGCTCGGCACTGCGCGGCAGCTCCTGACGGTCCGGGACGATGCACGCCGTTAGCGCCTCGCGCGATACGAACCGCTCAACGTCACGCCGAAACTGCGCGCCGTACTCTGCCGCCGCCCGCGCCTCGTCGTCCTCGTACGCGGTGCTGATGATGGACGCCTCCACTGCGGGGTTCATGCTTCGCGTGTCCGCCTGCCAGACAAGAACGGGGTCGCCGTCGATGCCGTAGTGGTGCTCGTAGGCGCGCCAGAGTTCTCCGCGCCGAGCGTACGGACTGCTGATGCCGACGAGCAGAGCGCCGGGTACGCTCGCCATGCCGGGCCGGAGCGCCGCAACCGTCTCGGTGTCGGGGTTCGCGCTATCGTCCGTGGGCCAATAGGCAACCTCGTCGAGAATTGCCGCCACCAGCGTGTATCCGCGCACAGCCCGAAAGCTGGCCGTGTGAATCTCGATGTCGATGCCGTTCGTGAGGCGAAGCGCTTCCGCGGTGCGATCCGCGACGAGCGCCGCCAGCATCGGGCAGGCGTCGACAAGACCGCAGACGTAGCGGAACACGACGCGGGCCTGCCGGCGATCGGCAGCGAGCACCATGACGACGCCGCGCTCGCCGAGGGCCAGGTCGTAGCGCTTGAATGCTGCCGCGTAGACGGCAAGCAGCGCGGCGATCCGTGACTTGCCACCGCGACGGCCCACGATGACCCATGCCTCGCGGGCCGGACTCGCGGGTGGCACCGCACGCCCGGTGTGTTGGCGGTAGCGAGTTAACCCGTCCGCTTCGAGCGACAAGCCGAACACGGCCGCGAGGAACACGCGCCAGGCTACCCAGCTCGCGGCCGGCCGGAAGGCCGGTGCGAGCAGGTTCACGTCTTCGAGGGCTTCGAGGATGGTCATGGTGCCGTCTCCACGGTCCGAGCCTCCGACCACGCTCGCCAGCGACACCGTGTGGAGCAGAAACGCTGCCATCGCCGGCGCCGCGTGAACGCGATGCCGCATACCGGACAGGCCGAAGGTCCAGGTGATGCTGTTGCGTCGCTCACAACGCGTTGTTGTGCGTCCTCGGAGTGGTGCCGCGTAGGATCACGCATCGAGCTGGCTCCCGGCGATCCCTGTGCCGTTCGTTGGCGCCGCCTTGGTAGCGAGGTAGCGGTCGAGCGTCGGAACGTTGCGCGCCTTACGATCGAGGCCGAGCCGTTCGAGCGTGCGTGCAAGCGAGTCGGCGAGCTGTTGGCGTTGCAGGAGCACCGGCACGACCGCCCGCTTGCGATGTAGCACCAGCGACGGCTGGCGCATGATCCAGTCGTCCAGCGCCTCCACGATGATCCACGTGCGCGCCGCCAGCTCGATCAGCGTCCGCTGCGCCCGGCTCGGATCGCCGCCGAGGTCTGCCGTCAGGTCAGCCTTGAACCGGCGAGCGGCGACGGCGACCGTGCTGCGGCCGTCAAGCCGCTTGGTGCCAAGGCGCGTGACCGCCTTCCGCAGGGCGGTCGCATTGTGCGTCGGCGGACGACCACCCTTCGACGGCATCGCATTTGCCGTTGGATACGGCCGCATCAGCGCCGCCCTCCCCGCTTGGTGCCGACCGCAGATGTGTCCCCGCCGGGGACACTTCGTGCCCGTTGGCGCCCCTCAGCGCCTGTTTCGTCGTGAAAATCGCTCGCGTTTTCGTCACGCTTGGAGGGTTCAAGTCCCCCTCCTCGCATTTGGTTTTTCAGCACGTTACCTCGCTTCGCACCGGGGACACTTCGCCGGGGACACATCGCAGAATCGTCCCCGAGCAGCGGGGTGCGGGAGTCGGCGAACCCCGCGCGAGCCCGGTAGCGGCGCGAACCCGTAGCGCCGCACCCGCAGGTGCTCCACGATGCGGCGCACCTCGTCGACGGCGAACGGATCGGCCTCGGGTTGGCGCCACGCGGGCCACTTGAGCCCGACGAAGAGGTCGCGCGTGACGAGGTCGTCCACCATCGCGTCGAGGATCATCGCGCGCAGCGTGCCGTTCACGATGCTGCGGACGTACTTGACCGACACCGGACCCGTGATCTTGGGGCGCCCCTTCTGCTCCGCGCGCGGACGAGTCGTACACAGGAGGCACGGCCGCGCCGGCGTGACCGATGTCACGGCACCAGGACCGTGACCTGCGTACGCGCGAGCAGCCGTTTCAAGTCCGCGTCGAAGGTCACGAGATGCTCGCCGGATTGGACCACGGCGGCGGCGAGCCAGGCGTCGGGAATATCGTTGCCGGTGAGGCGCTTGTCGAGACAGAGCTGACGCAGCAGTGGCCACTCGCTGCCGAGCGTTACGCCTTCGACACCCGGAGTACCCAGCAGGGCGTCGAGGAACGCAATCGCGTCCTTGATCGGTGTCGGGACCTTGAAGACTTTCGCGCTCGTCACGAGACGCAGGAGGCTGGCCGCGACCATCGGCATCAGGCGCAACGTAGCGCCGTCGTTGCACGCGGCGATCGCGGCTTCGAGCCACTCGCGCGCTACGCGATGATGGGGATGATCGCTCCGCGAAGCCGCGACCAGTACATTGACGTCAGGCGTCATCGCCGAGCGCCGCCAGGAGCGCCTTGTTGCTGGTCGGATCGACGCCGGCGACCAAGCCGCCCCGTCCCCTGAAGACCGGAAGACGTGGCGCGCCGCGACGGACGGATCTACGAGCGGACCGAAGCCGCAGCTGGAGACCTTCCTCGATCAATCTCGTCAGGCTCGTGCGTTGTCGAACCGCAAGCGCCTTGGCGTTCGCGAGAAGAACGTCGTTCAGGTCGAGGGTTGTCTTCATGGGCAGAGACGATACAGATTTCTGTACTTCCAGACAATAGCAAGAGGCGGTGCCGATCGCGCGGGGGGATGTGCCGACGAATGGGCCATGGTGGTGTGGTGCCCGGCTTTGCCGATTCTGTTTCGCCGAGCCCGGCGACGACGTCCGACCGGGACGCGCGTGCCGCGTCGGGTGCGGTCGCAAGAGCCACGAGACCGTCTGCGATCCTTTGACCTTGTAGCGCACGAAGTGGTCGAGGAACGAGCCGCGGAGCACGCAGGTCTCGGTGGTCCGGTAGGTGTCGGTCGTCGTTTGGAGCTCGTGGATGACGGTGTGCGTGCCGGTGTTGATGTTGACGTTCGTGTTGCCCAATGCGCCTACGCGCTCGACACGCGGAGGGCGCTCGCGACCGGGAGGTTGCCGGGGATTCTCACCGACCCCGAAGCGGCGAGCCGGCAGAAGACCCTGCGCTCGTACGCGGCCACATATCTCAAGGAGGAAGTGCAGGCCGAGAGCCTCACCCGCAATCTCGAGGGCTTCGCACGGTTCCTCCACGTCGCGGCGGAATGGGCCGGCCACCACCTCGATCTCTCGAAGCTCGGGGCCGCGGCGCACGTCGCGCGGCAGTCGGTCGCGCGCTACTTCGAGATCCTGGAGGACACCCTGATCGTCCTGCGGGCCGAGCCCTTCGCGAAGAGCCCGCGCCGGCGGCTCGTGCAACACCCGCGATTCTTCTTCTTCGACGTCGGGGTCCGGAACGGACTCCTCGGGAGCTTCGACGTCTCGGCCGACCGCATCGGGGCGCTCTTCGAGCACCTGGTCTTCTCGCAGCTCGTCGCGTCCGCGGCTGCCCTCGCGCCGTCGCTACGGGTGTCGGTTGGTGTGCACGCGGCCGTGGAGCGCCGACGGGGTGACGTGGCAGCGCGCCTTGCCATTTCACCTCGAACGCATGCACAGTCCGGCGGAACGGATCATCGATGCGGCGTGATCCTCATCCGGACACCTCGGCGAAGAACGCCAACAGCGCCGCGAGCGACGAGAAGAATGCCGACCGCCCCGATGCGAGATGCTCGACGCGCCCCTCGAACCGGCGTCCCGGTCGCGGCGCCGCGAAGTGCACGACGAACGCGCGGTCCGACGCACGCGGTGCCGGACGACCGGCGGGGCTCTCGTGGGGCCTCATGTGAGGCTCAGGAGCTCGTGACCGCATGGTAAAGTTCCGTGAGACGCCCGCGGTTCGCATCGATCCGCAGACCGGTTGGGCGTGGTGCGGCGACCGGCGCTTGGACCTCGCGCCAAAGGCGTTCGCCGTGCTCCGGCACCTGGTCGATCGGCCGCTGCATCTGGTGACGAAAGACGACCTCTTCACCGCGGGGTGGAGCGATACGGTCGTGAGCGAAGCGACGCTCACGAGCTGCATCCGCGACCTGCGAAAAGCGCTCGGCGATTCCTCGCGCGCCCCGCGCTACATCGAGACGGTCCACCGTCGCGGCTTTCGCTTCGTCGGTCCGGTGGCGACCGCGGCCCCCGCGAAGCCCACCGTCGGCGCTCGGACTCCATCGCCACTGGAGGCGCCCACCCTGGTCGGCCGTGACGACGACCTCGCGGCGCTCCGCGCCCACTACGCGACCGCGAGCGCCGGCCGGCGCCGAATCGTGTTCGTGACCGGCGAGGCGGGGATCGGCAAGACCTCGCTGGTCGAGGCCTTCCTCGCCGAGCTCGCAACGTACGCGGTGCGCATCGGGCGCGGCCAGTGCCTCGAGCACCACGGCGCGAGCGAACCGTACCTTCCGATCCTGGAGGCGTTCGGGCGCATGGGGCGCGAGCCCCGAGGCATGAACCGTGAGCCCGAACGAGACGACCTCGTGCGCGTCCTCACCCGCTACGCACCGACCTGGCTCGCGCAACTGCCCGCACTCCTTGGCGACGACGACCTCGCGACCGTCCAACGGCGCACCCAGGGCACGACGCGCGAGCGCATGCTGCGGGAGCTCGCCGAGGCATTCGACGCACTCGGCGCCGAGACGCCGTTCGTCCTCTTGCTCGAGGATCTCCATTGGAGCGACGTCGAGACGATCGACCTCCTCGCGATGCTCGCGCGACGCCGCGATCCGGCGCGCCTGCTGATCCTCGCCACCTATCGCGCCGGCGAGGTCGCCGCCGATGCGCATCCGCTGAAGTTCTTCGCGGAGGACCTGCGCGTGCACGGGGCCGGCGACGAGGTCGCGCTCGCGTTCCTCGACGCGGCCGCGGTCGGCGAGTACCTCGATCGTCGCTACCCCGGCGCCGCGTTTCCGCCCGAGCTCGCCCCGGCGTTGCACGCGAACACCGGCGGCAACCCGCTCTTCCTCGTGAACGTCGTGGACGAGCTCGCCGCGCAGGGGCACATCGGCGTCGCCGACGGGCGGACGACCCTCACGGTTCCGGTGCAGCGCATCGCCTCCGAGGTGCCGCACAGCCTCCGCCAGATGGTCGAACGACAGATCGACCGGTTGTCGGTCCGCGAGCAGACGGTGCTCGCGGTCGCCAGCGTGGCGGGCGCGGAGTTTTCGGCGGCGATCACCACCGCCGACGGCGTCGAGGCCGGCGACGGCGAACGGTGCTGCGAGGATCTCGCGCGCCGCGGCCGGTTCCTGCGCGCGGCCGGTGTCGCCGAGTGGCCCGACGGCACCGTGGCCGGCCGCTACGCCTTCATTCACGCGCTCTATCGCAGCGTCCTCTCCGCGCGCATCCCGGCAGGTCATCGCGTGGGCCTGCATCTCCGGGTCGGCGACCGCCTCGAGCGGGCGCACGGCACGCGCGCGCACGAGATCGCCGGCGAGCTCGCGCGGCACTTCGAGGCGGGCCGCGACTTCGAGCGCGCGGCCCACTACCGTCGCCTGGCGGCGGAGGCGGCGCTCCGCCAGCACGGCTATCGCGAGGCCGTGCATCACGGGAATCACGCGCTCGAGTTGCTGGCGGCGTTGCCGGAGTCGCCCGCGCGCGCCCGCGACGAGCTGCTCGTCCAGAACCTCCTCGGCGCCGCCTCGATCGCCACGAGCGGATGGGCGGCCCCCGAGGTCGCGCGCGCCTACCGGCGCGCCCGCGAGCTCTCGGCGACGACCGGCGTCACCCCCGAGCTCTTCCCGGTCCTCCTCGGCCTCTGCGCCTTCTACCTGATGCGCGGCGAGCTCGACGTCGCCGACGAGTGGTCGGGGCAGCTCCTGACGCTCGCCGAGACGACCGACGACGCCGCGGCCCTGCTCGGCGCCCACAACACCGCGGGGATGGTCGCGATGTACCGCGGCGATTACGCCGGCGCCGTCCGGCATGTCGAGCGCTCGAAGGCGATCTATGACCCCAAGCGGCACGCGCCGAATCGTCACGACGGGTTCACGATCGATCACGACCCGGGCGTGTCGTGCGCGGCGCACGAGGCGTTGGCGCTGCTCGTGCTCGGGCACATCGGCCGGGCGACTGTGCGCATGCGCGAATGTCTCGCCGGCGCCGACGGGCTCGACCATCCGCTCAGCGTCGCGATGGCGTACAACTTTGCCGCGATCTTCTATCAGCTCCTGCGCGACGCCGCCGTCGTCAGGAAGCTCGAGGACGTCCGGCTCGCCTACTCGCAACGCCACGACTTCGATCTCTTCCTCATGCTGGGCGAGATCTATCGCGGGTGGCTCCTCGCCGAAGACGGACGCGGCGACGAGGGGGCCGAACTCATCCTGCACGGGCTCGCGGTGTATCAGGCCGTCGGCGCGGAGCTCGGACGGCCGACGTTCCTCGGGATCTTCGCCGACGTCTGCAACCGTCTCGGCCGCCGCGACGAGGCACGGACCGCGATCACCGCCGCCTTCGAGCTCGGCGAGCGCACCGGCCTCCGCTACTGGGACGCCGAACTCCATCGCCTCCGCGGCACGATCGCGCTCGCCGACGCGAACGGCGGCGACGACAACGGCCCAGGCGCAGCCGAACGCTGCTTCCGCGAGGCGCTCGCGATCGCGGAGCGGCAGCAGGCACGCCTGCTCGCGCTCCGCGCCGCGACCGACCTCGCCCGCCTCTGGCGCGACCAGGGCAGGCGCCGCGAGGCCCGGACGCTGCTCGCCGAGAGCCTCGCGGCACTGCCCGACGGGCAGGACGTGGCGGACGTCCGCGACGCGCGCGCCCTCCTCACGGAGGTGGGCGCGCGTCGCTCCACGGCGAAACCCGCCGTCGATTGACGTCTCGCTCACGGGACACCAGCCGCGTCCGCCGGGCACTGGAGGCCGGTGCGCAACGCGACGGCATCGACGCGGATCGACTCGGCCCTCTGCATGAAGTCCGCGCGGACGCCGTCGGTCAGCCGCTTCTTCACGGCGCGGCTCTTGAAGCTGCGTCCGAATTGGCCCGTACGGCGTGCGGCGCCTGCGAGCTTCGACTTCGCGCGCTTGACCTTCGGGATCGCACAGAAGGTGCGCGCATCGGCGAGCTTGGCGAGTGCGCCGTCGAGCACCTTGGACAAACGCTTGTGGAGCGCGGAGGCGACGTCGAGCAGCGCCGCGCGGGCGCGGAGCACGCGGAGACGACACGCGATCGACGTGAGCGTCGGCGCCACGGCGCACGCGTCGTCGGTGCCGCCTCCGCCCCCGATCGTGACCGTCGTGTAGCTTCCCGTCGCGACCGAGGTCGGCGAGTCGACGGCGCCGTCGTTCACGACCAGCAGCACGTAGTACGTGCCGGGCGCGGCGAAGGCGTGCGTGGGCCGTGGCCCGGCCGCGGTGCCGCCGTCCTCGAAGAACCAGCGGTATCCGAGCGGCGCGCCCTCGCGGTCGCGGCTCGCGCCGCCGTCGAACGCGACGGGCACGCCGACCGCTCCCGTGTACGGTCCGCCGACGGCGGCGCGCGGCGGCTCGTTGGCCGGCGCGGGACACGGCACGATGAACGACGCGGCGAGCCCTCCCGCTTCGGCCGCACCGACGGCATACGTCCCCGGAGCCGCGGCGGCATCGACGGCGAGCTCGAATCGGAGCGCGAGCGTCAGCGGCGTCACCTGGGTGAAGGCGGCGATCGCGACGTCGCGCTCGTCGGACGCGCGGCCCGGCCCATCGATCCGCACGTGTGACGTCTCGGCAGGGTGCACCGCGCTCGAGCCGGGCACGGGTCCGTCGGCGAGATTCCACCCGCCGGCGAGCGCGACGAGCGGGACGCCCGCCACGCTCGCGACGATGCGGCCGCCCGGCGCGGCGCACGCGGGGAAGAGCGTCAGCGCCGGCGCCGCGAAAGGCTGGACGTTCGCGACGGTCGTGGCGGGGGACGAGGTCTTGGTGCCGTCCGACACGGTGAGCGTGACCGTGTAGCGGCCCGGCGACGCGTACGCGTGGCTGAGCGGATCGTCGGCGGGTGCGGTCACCGGCGAGGTGCCGTCGCCGAAGTCCCAGCGCGCCGTGAGCGCGTGCCCCGCGGGATCGAACGAGCGGCGCGCGTCGAAGCGAATCGTCGCGGCGGGCGCGCCGGCGGCGGCGAAGCCGCGGTACGGACCGGACGGATCAGCGACGAGTCCGGGTGGCCGGCGGTCGCGCACGAAGACATCCTCGATCCCGTTCGTGTCGGCCGTGACGAGGTTCGTCGCGTCGGAGCTGAACGCCACGAAGCGGCCGTCCGCGCTCAACGCCATCCGGGTCTCGTCGTTGGTGAAGTGCGCCTCGCCGCTGTTGCCGTTCCCCTGCTCGCCGTCCGTCGCGACGCTCGCGAGGTCGATCGTGCCCGCGACGAGGTCGCGGACGAACACGTCCTCGCGGTTGTTCGTGTCTGCGAGCACCAGGTTCGAGGCTTGCGAGCGGAAGGCGACCGAGCGGCCGTCGGCGCTGATCACCGGGTCGCGGGTGCATTCGGCGAGCGCCACGAACGACGAGCACGTCGCCGGCTCGCCCGCGCCGGAGAGGCTGGCGCGCACGGTCGTGCCGGTCGCGCGGTCGCGCACGAACGCGTCGGCGAAGCGGTTCGTATCGTTCGGCACCAGACTCGATGCGGCCGACACGAACGCGACCCAGCGGCCGTCGGCGCTGATCGACGGCATCCGGGCGTTCGCGGCGCTCGCGGGCGCGCCGCCGGTCGGCACGCTCGCGATCTCGGTCGTCTGCGTTTGGCGGTCGCGCACGTAGATGCGTTCGAAGAACGACGGGGGCGTTCCCGCGACGAGGTCCGTCGCGACGGACTCGAACGCGACGAACCGGCCGTCGGCGCTGATGCCGAGCCGCGTGTCGCCGTTCTCGGTCGCGCCGTATGCCGATTGGCCGCCGCCCGCTGCGACGCTCACGCGCTCGGTTGTCCCGTTCATGCGGTCGCGGACGAAGACGTCGACCGAATCGTTGGTGTCGCCGGCGACGAGGTTCGTCTGATTCGAGTAGAAGGCGACGTAGCGGCCGTCGGCGCTGAGCGCCGGGCGGAAGCTCCGGCACTCCTCGAAGGAGGTGACCGGGCAGATGCCGCCGACCTCGTCGGACGAGACGTCGGCACGCTCGTCGGCGCCGGTCGCGAGATCGTGGACGATCACGCTCGTGACGGACGCGCCGGTGCACTGGTACGCGACGAAGCGGCCGTCGCTGCTCACGGTCGGGAAGTCGTCCGGGGAGCATGCTTCCGCGCTCAGCACCGTGGTGGTGCCGGCGCTTCGGTCGCGGACGTACACGCGGTGGCCCGGGGCGCCGAGCCCGTTCGCCAACGAGCGGAACGCGACGATCGTCCCGTCCGCGCTCATCGCGGGCACGAACGACCCGAGCCCGTCACTGCCGCTCGGCTGCTCGCCGTGCGGTCCCACGCTGACGCGCTCGGTCGTGCCGTCGACCGGCTGGTCCCCGAACACCGCGATCGCCGCCGTGTCGGTGCCGACCGCGCCGCGATCGTCTGTGACGGTGAGCGTCGCCGTGTAGCCGCCGGGCGTGGCGTACACGTGCTGCGGGGCCGGACCGCTCGCGCTCGTCCCGTCGCCGAAGCTCCACGCGTAGCCGACGATCGCGCCGTCGACGTCGGAGGAGCGCGCGGCGTCGAATGCGAGCGCGCTGCCGGCGGTCACGCGCCGCGCACCGCCGGCGCGTGCTTCCGGCGCGAAGTTGTCGCCGAGGGTGTAGTGCGAGGGGCCCTGCGGCGCGTACTCCACCTGGAACTTGAGCACGTCGCCCGTGTGCACGGTACCCACCTTGCGCTCCTCGATGGTACGCGCACCGGTCACGTCGTGGGCGCGGACGTTCAGCGTGTACGGCCCGTCGCCGCTCGCGATCATCTCGAAGCGGTAGCGGCCCGCGAGCGGCCGTGGGATCGTGAGCACGCGCCCGGGCGGCCGCGGGACGAGCGAGCCGACGGGATCGTCCCACACCGGCTGCGGGATGTAGGACGCGCCCGGCACGTCGACGACGGTCGTCGCGCTCGCCGGGTCCCACCCGACGCGCCGCCCACGCGGATCGATCACCGTGATCTCGACGGGCGACTTCGTGGAGGCCGTGATCGGCTTCGGGATGACCTGTCCCTGGTCGTCGATGTCGGGGTCCGGATCGGGCAGATCCTTGGCGCTGACCAGCCCTCCGCTGACGATCTGCCGCCATTCGGGTCCGTACGTGGAGCCGAGGGCGACCGCCGCACCGTCCCAACGAGGACGCGCCGGATCGAGGACGAGATACGAGGAGGTCTTGTCGTCCCACCCGACGACCACGACCGGATGGAAGCGCCCCGCGCTCGGCTGCAGATAGAGGATCGTCGGGTCGCCGTGTCCGAGCGCCGCGTCGGCGTACAGCCCGATCTCGGGCCACGGGTACGGGACGAAGTCGAGACCGCCCTGGATGCCCGCGGCGTCGCTGAACGCGAACCGCAGCGCGTCGTAGTCGACGATCACCGTCTCGGCGGGGCTCGTCTGATAGCCGCCGGTCCGATGGAGATACGCGTGGATGTAGTCGGGCGTTGGACCGGGCGTCAACGCATTTCCCGGCACGAGGAAGAGCGGCAAGAAGTTCTCGTACGCCGCGACCATCGCGATGCACGTGAGCAGCGAGCCGCGCTTGCGCAGCGGCACGTCCTGGTTCGCGCCGACCAGCACCGAGCTCCAGAGCGGGTCGAGCTGCGAGTAGAACGGTACGGGCAACGGGTTGACGACCGGGGTCGGGTCGGCCGCGACCGGCCGGACGGCCAGCGCCATCACCACCACGAGCGCCGCGACGACCGTCGCCGCCGCGCGTCCTCCGAAACGATGCTTCTCCATGACGGATCTCCTCCTGCGGCACGGCCCTCGAAGGGGCGTCCGTGCGCGCCGCTAGGGATAGGACCCGGGGCGTCGCGGAGTCCTGGAAGAGATCAGGAGAAACCGAGGAGTTTCGGATCGAGACGGTGCGTCGAAGAGTCAGGCACTTCGGAAGTAGTGGCCAAGCTCCGAGGAAACCCTTGTCGCCGTCGCCGCCCGACGCGAATCACGAACGGGCGACCGGACCCCGCGAGCGCGCCGCCGATCGCTTCGACGACCCGGAGCAAGAAGAATGTCCGCGCGAGTTCCTCCGGGGGCCACATGCCCCAGATCCCTCAGTTTCGCCTGAGAAAATCCTGAGTTTCGCCAGGACTCACGCTGCCGGCGGGGCTATCTCCAGTCGCATGGAAATCAGTGACTCACAGCTCGAATCCGAATTGTGGCCACGAACCAACAGCTGGAAGGCCGGCCAGACACACGGCCTTCGTATCAAGGAGGCAGCAATGCAGACATCGAGAGTTGTTGTGGCAATCACGGGCGGTCTTCTTCTCTTCCTGTCCTTCACACCGCCGGCGACACGAACGGCCGAGGCTCAGCTCATCGAGGTGGAGGGCCTCTACGAGGGGAAGTGGTCGTGCCAGGGCTTCAGCTTCTCTTCCGGCAAATTCAAGTCGGGCAACCCGCACAGCTTCATGGTCGTCTATCAGGACCCCGACGATCCTTTTCTGCTCGCGGTGCACATCGACACTCCGATCAGCCCGAACGGCGACTTCATCTACAACGGCTTCCTCGTCCCGGATGGCGCCAATCTGGCCATGCTGAACAAGCAGGCCGAGGCCGGACTGCTCTCGTGCCCCTCCGCGGACGAGGGCGAGGTTGTGCGCGCGGCCTTCAAGGTGAAGCCAGGGACTTCGAAAGGGTCCGTCAAGATGATGTCGATCGTCCAGACCATCGACGAGTACGATGGTCCCGAGGTCGCGACCTGCAAGTACATCTACAAGCGCGTCAGCACCGATCCCATAGCCGTCCAGCCCGTACCTCCGTGTGAGTGAGCGCCTCTCCGCCGGTGTGACGATGCCCGCGAGGGTAGGTCGGCAGACGGGGGGACGGTCGAATCGGTCCGGAAAGCGAGGTGATAGATGGGATGAAGCCGGATGGAGGCGATCTTCCGCCGCGAGGGGATCGAGCTGAACCGTTCGACGGTCTGCGGGTGGCACCTGGAGCGGGCCGCACTGGCCGATCCCCTGCTGCGCGCGATGCACGCCGACGCCCTCGCGCAGCCGTACGTCTGCGCGAATGCCACCGGTGTCTTGGTGCAGGACCGTGAGCGGTGCCGGCACGAACACTTCTGGGTGCTGATGGCGCCACCCCTTGGGCGTCCGCATCCCCTGCTCCCAGCTACCCCGACGCCCTCCATCGAAGCGCCGGCTCCACGGGACAAGCGCGCCGGCTGATTGGACAGCGGCAGCAAGCCAGCCTTGTCAGGAAATCTGGAAGTCTCGCGGAGCGCCGCGTTTGACCGTCGCCCGTCGAACGCCGAATCCGCGCTCTACGAACCGGCGGCTTGAATTCTGCTCCTTACCGTGGTCATCAATTGGTAAGGAGGTCAATGCAATGGTCGTCAAGATCACGAGCAAGCGGCAGGTGACCTTTCCGTCCCGTGTGCTGAAGGCGCTCGGGGTCGGGCCGGGCGATCGCCTGGAGATCGAAGAGACTCCTCAGGGGTTCGTATTGCGGCCCCGGCGCATCGATCCATCGCGGTTGGCGCCGCTGAGGTCCAAGATCAAGAAGGGGAAGCCATTCGACATTGCGGCATTCCGCGAGGAGAAGCATGACCCCACGCTACGGGATTGACACGTCAATACTGGTCCGGCTCGTGACCGGGGATCCCCCCGCGGCGTTTCAGCGCTGCGTGCGTGCGCTGACGGCGCTCGCGGAGAGCGACCGAGCCGAAGTCTCGGCCTCGAACCAGGTCATCGGCGAAGCGTACGTCGCGCTACAGCACCACTACTCGGTTTCGAAAGCCGATGCCCGGCGCGGGCTCGAGACCGTTCTCAGAAGCGGCCTCGTCGCCCCGTTGAACGGGCCCGGGGTCTTCTCCGCACTCTCGGCCCAGGGAGGATGTGGGTTGGTGGATCGTTTGATCGCCGATGACTATCGGCGACGCGATCTCGAAACACTGGCGGTCGATAGCCGGATGGCGCGGCTGCCACACGCGCGAAAGCTCTGACGTCGTGTCGGCACGCACCACAGTCGAGTCCCTCCAGGACATCATGCGCCGGGACGTCGGCGTCGACGGCGACGCGTAGCGGATATCGCGGCCCTGCTGGTGAGCCGAAGGCCGACGCGACCAGCCTACGGAAAGTGCGCCTCCCACACGCGCTGGATCTCGACGCGCGGCTCGTCGTCCCGTTGCGCCCGCGCAGAGCGGCGCGCGGGATCCTGCTGCCGCCGCTTGTGCGCTGAGTACGTCGACGGCGCGATCCGCACGTGCGCGCAGATCGACTCGACGCCGTCGCTGTCCCGGTGCGCGTCGACGAACGCCACCATCACCTCGGTCGGCGGCCGAGCTCCGCCTGGGCGAAAAACGCGGACGCCTTCGCAGGATGTGCAGCGTCGCTTGGGGTGCTTGTTGGCATGCTTCAAGGATGCTAAAGGCATCCCATGGCGAACCTCCAGGTGAAGAACGTCCCCGACGCGCTGCATCGAAGGCTTCGCGCCTACGCCAACCGGCGAGGACGGACCGTACGTGACGTCGTCCTCGAGGCGGTGACTCGTGAAATCGATCGCGAAGCGTTTCGGACTCGGCTCGCGAAGCGCGCGCCGGTCGATCTCGGTCGGCCCGCCGCACGCACGCTGGAAGACGTACGGGCCGCGCGCGAGAAGGAGCTCGGCGGTTGATCCTCGTGGTCGACGCCTCGGCGGCCGTCGAGTACCTCCTGCAAACGGCGATCGGCCTTCGGGTGGCCGGGATCCTGGAGACCTCCGAGCTCGCAGCGCCC
>JADLHM010000075.1 GCA_020848745.1 Deltaproteobacteria bacterium
CACGCGACACTGGTCTCGCGTGCAGGACGTCGACCTCACCGATCTCGACCGCTTCGCGGCGGGGTTTCCCCACGACGTGTTCACGCGCCTCCGCCGCGAGGCGCCGGTGTGGTTCCATCCGCCGACGTGCCACACACCGGGCGGCGAAGGGTTCTGGGTCGTCAGCCGCCACGCCGACGTGGTCGCGGTCGCGTCGGACGCCGCCACCTTTTCCTCGGAGCGCGGCGGAGCGCGCGACGGCGGCGGCACGCTCATCGAGGATCTGCCGGCCGGCTTCGCCGTCGGCGTTCTCCTCAACATGATGGACGATCCCCGCCACCAGAAGCTCCGGCGGCTCGCGACCGGCACCGTCTCGCCGCGGGCGCTGGCGGCGCTCGAGCAGGAGCTCCGCGCACGGGCGATTGCGATCGCCGATGCGGCCGTCGCGCGCGGGCGTTGCGACTTCCTGGTCGACGTCGCCGCCGAGCTGTCGCTGCAGGCGGTCGCCCGCCTCCTCGGCGTCCCGCAGGCGGACCGCCATCGCCTCTTCGCCTGGGCGAACGCGACGCTCGACTACGACGGCCGCGACCTCGGCGAAATCGACGCGCGCACGCAAGCCGCGCATGCCGCGATGTTCGAGTATGGCGCGAGCCTGATCGCCGAGAAGCGCCGCGCCCCCGGCGACGACATGCTGTCGGCCGTCATCCACGGCACGATCACGAATCCCGACGGCAGCAACGGCCCGCCGAGCGATCTCGAGGCGTTGATGTTCTTCAACCTGTTGATCGCGGCCGGCAGCGAGACGACGAGGAACTCGATCGCGATCGGACTGCTCGCGCTCATCGAGCACCGCGATGCCTGGGAGGACCTCGCGCGCGACCCGGCCCTGATGCCGAGCGCCGTCGAGGAGATCCTGCGCTGGGCCTCGACTACCGCCTACAACCGCCGCACGGCCACGCGCGACGCGGTCCTCGGCGGCGAGCGCATTGCCGCCGGCGACAAGGTGACGCTCTGGTGGTCGTCGGCGAATCGCGACGAGGCGGTGTTCCCGGACCCCTTCCGCTTCGACGTGCAGCGGCACCCGAATCGCCACCTCGCCTTCGGGCACGGAAACCATTTCTGCCTCGGGGCGGTGCTGGCGCGGATGGAGATCCGGGTGGTGCTGGAGGCGTTGCTGGAGCGCGTGGCGCGATGCGAGGTGGTGGGACCGGTCGAATGGGTGCGGAGCAACAAGCACACCGGCATCCGCCACCTCCCCCTCGCACTCGCAGCCCGCCGATAAGGGCCGACCTGCTTCGTTGCTCGGTCGCTCACTTGTGCGGCGTAGCTCCGCTACGCCTCCGCGTTCGCTTCCTCGCGCCTCGCATCTCGACCCTTCTCGACGGGCTGCGCGGGGTGGCGCGTGCGCTTGGTGGGGGCTTCGCTTCGCTCGCCCCGACTTCTCAGCTCTGACTGAAGCGAGGGTCATCGTCGTTCGGGTTGCGGCGGCACGTTGGCGCTGGGAGACTCGGGGGGTGCCGTGCTCGGGGGTGACCTCCTGACGGAGTCGTTGCGGGTGGTGCTGCTGCTCGCGGGAGGGATGAGCGCGGCGTACGCGGGAGCGTGGGTGCGGCCGGCGGCGGTGATCCGGTGGCGCCGCCTCGTGCTCGGGGTGCTGGCGCTCGTGACCGTGGGAGCGGTATGGCTGGTGCTGCACCCAAGCGCGCCGAACGGGGGAATCCGGCTCGATCCGTCGGAGGAGCCCCTGCTACCCGTCGGCGACCCAGGCCGCGACGTCTACGCTGACGCGATCCGCAACTTCGGCGACGACGACGTCATGGTGATCGGCATGGACACCCCGGACGGGATCTTCGTTGCGGAGCACCTGCACGCGATCCGCCGCATTAGCGAACGGATCCGACGGCTCCCCGGCGTGCGCGCGACGGAGACGATCCTCGACGCGACCGCTTTTCGCTACGATGCGCGCGACGACCTCCTCGCGGTCGAACCCTTCATCGACGTGATCCCCACCGACGCCGACGCCCTCGCGCGGCTCCGTAGGCGCGCCCTCTCCGACCGGCTCTATCCGAAGACCGTCGTCTCTCGCGACGGCCGCGCCGCGGCGATCAACGTCTCGTTCCGCACGATGACCGACGGCGAGTTCGTGGCGGCGGGCCTCGACGACACCGTCCGCGCGATCGTCGGATCCGAGGCCGCGCCGGGTCGCCGCTTCTTCGTGACGGGGCGGCAGCACGTAAAGGCCCGCGCCGCCGACGTCATGTTCCACGACGTCTTCCGGCTGATTCCGCTCGCGGTGGCGGTCGGCACCGGCGTCTGCTGGCTGATCTCCGGCTCGCTGCGCGCGGCCGCGATTCCGGTCGGCGCGAGCCTGGTCGCCACCCTCTGGACCTTCGGGGCGCTCGCGGCCGCGGGCCAGGCGCTGAACCTCATCACGATCGTCCTCGGCCCGATGCTGATCTGCATCGGCAGCGTCTACGGCGTGCACGTGATGGCCCGCTACGACGTGCTCGCCGGCGAGCTCCGCGACGCGCCGGCGGCCGCGACCGCATGCCTCGCCGACACGATCCTCCCCGTCATGATCTCGGGAGTGACGACGGTGATCGGCTTCGCGGCGCTCCTCGTGTCGCCGCAGCCCGCGATCGGCGAGTTCGCGACCTACTCGATCCTCGGCGTCTCGGCGATGTCCCTGGTCGCGGTGACCGGCGTGCCCGCGCTCCTCGCCTGTCTCCCCGTCCCGCGGAAGGAGCGCGGGTCCGCAGGCGGCGTCGCCAGCCGCGTGAGCCGCCGGCTCGGCGCGGCGATCGAGCGGCTCCTGGCGGTGCTCGCGGACCTCGCGACCCGACGTCCGACGCCGATCCTCGTGACGTGGACGGGCATCACGCTCGCCGCCGCCGCCGCGATCCCGTCCATCGTGGTCGACACCGACTATCTGAGCTTCTTCGACACGCGTTCCGACGTGCGCCGCGACTTCGCGACGACGAGCGAACGGCTCGTCGGTGCGGTGCCGATCTACCTCACGGTGAGCGGGCGCGGGGAGGGCGCCTTCCGCGAGCCCGTCAACGTCCGGGCGCTCGAACGCCTGCAGGGCCTCGTCGACCGCGTCCCGGGCGTGAGCGCGACGCTCTCGATCGTCGATCTGCTCGCGGTCCTGCATCGCGCCGTCGAGCGGGACGATCCGGTCTTCGAAACCGTGCCCGCGACGCGCCAGGAGATCGCGGACTTGCTGTTCCTGATCCCAAAGAACAAGCTCCGCCGATTCGCCAACGCCAACCACAGTCGGGCGAACCTGCTCGTGCGAACGGCGGTCACGGGCTCGGCGGAGGTCGCGGCGCTGAAGCGACGGCTCGAGGAGGCGATCGCGGCCGCCGCGCTGCCGCCCGAGCTCACCGCGGCGATCACCGGCAACACCGTCGTATTCACGCAGGCGTCGGACGGCATCGCCGGCAACCAGCTGACGTCGATGGCGCTCACCGCCGCGACCATCCTGATCCTCGTCACGACCTCGTTCCGCTCGCCGCGCGTCGGCTTGGTCGCCATGGCGCCGAACGTGGCCCCGGTCGTAGTGTTCTTCGGCCTCCTCGGAGCCGGGCTCGCCGATCTGTCGCTGCCGACGAGCCTCATCGGCTCGGTCGCGCTCGGCATCGCGATCGACGACACGGCCCACTTCATCGTGAACTACCAGCGCCTGCGCGCGACGGGACTCGCCGCCCCGGAGGCGGCGGCGACGTGCCTGCGCGAGCTCGGGACGCCCATCGTCACGACCTCGCTCATGCTGACCGCGGGATATCTCGTGTTGACGCTCTCGGGCTTCGCGACGCTTCGCCAGTTCGGCTGGCTCTCGGCGCTCACCATCCAGATCTGCCTCTGGGGCGACCTGCTGATGTTGCCCGCCCTGCTCTCCCGCGTTCGCGTCCGAGCGCCCGGCCCTAGCTGGCCCTAGCGGCGCTCGAGCGCCGCGGTGTTGAACTCGCCGTCGTCGAGCGCCGGGTTCGGATCGACTCGCTGCAGCGTCACCGTCGAGTGCGTGTCCTCGAGCAGGTCCGTCATCGTCGACTCGGTCGGCACCCAGACACCGTCGAACGCCTTCAGGGACGCGCGCGGCGAGCGGAGCTCCTTCACGGCGACGCCGACGTCGTCCCAGTAGCGGGTGCGCAGCGGAACGTAGTGCTCCTTCTCGATCGCGGCGACGCTCCGCGAGTAGCGCGAGCGGCTGCTCTTCAGCATCGTCGCCTCGACGACGTAGCACGGCGCCCCGTCGACGGCCTCGTCCGGAAGGCGGCGATAGGTCGCCTGCTCGAGGTCGTCGAGCGTGGTCAGGAAGTCGTCGAAGCTGAAGTCGGTGCCGGCGACGTTCTGCCCGCGCAGGCTGGCGCGCGCGACCCGCTTGCGCATCGGCGAGTAGAGGAACTGGTCGTCGGCCCGGTCGCTCCGGTGCACGTACAGGTAGCCGGTGTGCTCGATGTCGCGCGGCCCCGTCAGGATGATCACGACCTTGGCGAAGACGCCCTCGGTCGGCTGGTCGTCGGGACCGCGGTAGTCCTTGGCGCGGAGTTCGAAGCGCGTCTCCTGGGGATTGCCGGCGGGATCCTTCGACAGGATGCGCCCGACCTCGACGACCGTGCGCAGCCGCTTGCGGTTCTTGAAGAGGCGGTCGTAGATCTCGCGGCCGCCGAGCGTCGTGCCCTCGGGAAGGATCTCCTCGAGCTCGCGCGGCGTGGGCGTCTCGACGGCGCGCTCGGGCGCCATGGGCTCCGCCGCCGCTCCCGACGTCCGGAGCAGCATCCCCACGAGCGCGATCGCGGAGCCGAACCTCCATCGACGCGTCGCCGTCACGGCGGCGACGCTACCGTGGCCCGCGCGGCGAGTCGACGGAGGCGCACAGATTCCGAACCTAGTCCACCTCCCAGTCGACGCCGTCCGGCGAGCGGTCGACGACGAGGTCGCCGCCGACCGCGACGTACTCGTCGGCGCCGAACGTCACGCCCGAGAGCTGGCGGCTCGTCCGCGAGATCTGTTGGGTCAGGACGTCGCCGTTCGGCGTCGTCACGATGGTGCCGCCGAGCCCGACGATCACGAACTGGTCACGCGCGAACACCAGGTCGGAGAGGGTCGCGAAGTTCTGGAAGTTCTCGCGGCGCGCGCTCCACGCGAGACCGTCGTCGGAGACCGCGACCGTGCCGACGAAGCCGACGGCGACGAAGCGTCCCGCGCCGTAGCGGACGCGCGCGAGCGCGTTGCCGGTGTTCGACGCGACCGGCGACCACGCCTCGCCGTCGGTCGAGGTGAGGATGATCCCGGAATCGCCGACGACGACCAAGCGGCCTTCGCCGGCGGTGATGCCGCGGAGCGCGGTCGTGGTGCCGGAGCCCCTCGGCGTCCAGAGGCGCGCGTCGGCCGAGGTGAGAATGGTGCCCGCGTAGCCGACGGCGATGTAGCGGCCGTCCACGAACGTCACGTCCTGCAAGGATGCCGTGGTCGGAACGGTCTCGATCGTCCAGGTGAAGGCGTCGGTCGAGGTAAGGACGGTGCCCGAGTCGCCGACCACGACGTAGCGGCCGTCGGCGAACGTGACGCCGTTCAGGGTCGCGCGGACGCCCGACTCGACGCCGTCGAACTTCCCGCCGTTCGTCGCGACCGACAGGATCCCGCGCGTCCCGGCGGCGACGTAGCCGGCGCTGCCCAATACGACGCTGCGATAGCCGTCCTGGTTGTCGTCGTCGCCGCTCCCGCCCCCCCCGCAGGCGGCCAGCGCGACCATCGCCAATCCGAGCGCGGCGCGAACGAACGCGCGCGCTCCGAATCCCCGCAAGCCTCGACCCATCCGGACTCTCCTTTCGTGCGGGTCACAGATCACATGTCGCGGCTCGTGGCTAGGAGTCCGCACGGACGGCTTCCGGCCGCGGTGCGGGATCCCTCCGCGAGCGACGGCCCTTCAGGTCACGCGTACGGTCGCGGCGGCGGCCTGCGCCGCGGCGTACACCACGCGCAGCGGCACGCCGTGGCGCTCCGCCGCACGCCGGCAGCTCTCGTACTCCGGCGTCACGAGCGCCGGCGTCCCGTCGCTCCCCGCGATCTTGACGGCGATCGGACCGTAGACCGTCCCGACCTCGCCGCTCCGGCGCGGCACCACGAGACGCGTCACCGCGTGACACCGGACGCCGAGCGTCGTCGTCTCCGCGAAGAGCACCGCGGCGACGGCGGCGCGGCGCTCCGGCGGCACGAGCGCCTGCACGGTCACACCCGGACGGTTCTTCTTCATGTGCACCGGCACGAGCGCCACGTCGACGGCGCCGGCCGCGAAGAGTCGCGCCATCACGTGCTCGTAGAGCTCCGGGCTCATGTCGTCGATGTTGCACTCGACGATCAGCATCACGTCGGTCGCGAGCCCGGTAGGAACCTCCGCGGCCTCGCCGAGGATCACCCGCAGGAGGTTCGGACGATCGGCGAGCTGGCGCGTACCCGCCCCATAGCCGACGCCAACCGGCCGGAGCGCGGGCGGCGGCGACGCCACCGCGCCGAAGCCCCGTAGGATCGCCGCGCCGGTCGGCGTGACCATCTCGCCGGCCCCGTCGCCCGCCCGGACCGCATAGCCGCGCAACAGGTCCACCGTGGCGGGCGCCGGCACCGGCAGCGGCCCGTGCCGACTCTCGACCATGCCGCTGCCGAGCGGCAGCGGCCCGACGAAGAGCCTCGTGATGCCGAGCGCTTCGAAGCCGACGGCGGCCGCCACCACGTCGGCGATCGCGTCGGCCCCGCCGACCTCGTGGAAGTGCACGCGGTCGACCGGCGTGGCGTGCACCCGGGCCTCGGCCTCCGCGAGTGCAGCGAACGCGGCGAGCGCGCGATCGCGCACCGGCGTCGCGAGCCCGCCCCGCGCGAGGATCGCACGGACCGTCGCGAAGTCGCGCTCGCCCGGGGGCTCGCGCGTGGTGACGACGAACTTCGTCGCGGCGATGCCCCCGACCTCGCGGCGCTCCGCGCCGACGTCGACGTCCGGGAGCCCGAGCCCTCCGAGCGCCGCGCGCACGTCCTCGATCGGCGCCCCGAGATCGAGCAGGGCACCGACCGTCATGTCGCCCGAGAGGCCGGAAAACGCGTCGAAGAACGCCTGCATGGCGGGCTCGTAGCCCGCGTCCGACGCCACCGCAAGGTCGTTCGTTTGCAGTCTCGAAGCGCTATGGTACCTTACCCACCCTTTTTGCGAGCCGTGGATGCGTGAACGCGAGCTGAAGCATTTCCAAACCCTGCTGAACGAGAAGCTGGCGGAGCTGCTCGAGGAAGCCGATCGCACCGTCGACGGGATGACCGACGCGAAGGCGGAGAACTTCCCCGACCCGACCGATCGCGCCTCCCTCGAGTCGAACCGCAACTTCACGCTCCGCATCCGCGACCGCGAGCGCAAGCTCATCGTCAAGATCAAGGAAGCCCTCGCGCGTATCGACGACGGCAGCTACGGCAAGTGCGAGGAGTGCGGCGAGAGCATCGGCCGCGAGCGCCTGGAGGCGCGCCCCGTCACGACGCTCTGCATCGACTGCAAGTCGATGCAGGAGGCGGAAGAACGGAGGCTGCGCGGCGGCTGAACCGCGGCGCCACCGGCTTCAGCCGGAGAGCACCGTGCCGTCGGGAATCTCGCGCGGAGCGTCGCCCTCGTTGACGACGCGGACCGTGCCGCGCACGACGACGTTCCTCCCGAAGCGCACGTCGCCCGCGACCTCGAGCTTCTCGCACGCGAGGAGCGAAGGCGCTCCGTGCGGAAAGCGCGCCTCCATCTGGTCGATGAAGGCGTAGAAACGGTCGTCGAGGTTCACGACCAGCGTTCCGAGCGTGCGCGCCGGATTCGGAACGATCCGGCTGTCGTCGGTCAGCACGAAGGCGTCCGAGCGGATGCCGAGGAGATCGCCCGTCTTCTTCACCGCCGCGAAGCGCAGGCGCGGCACCCGCAGCGCCGCCGCGTCGGCGAAGAGCTCGATGGCCGCGCCCATCGCAGTCTCCAGCTGGTAGACGACCGGTGACGCCGGATCGCGCGGGTCGATCGTCTTGGTGTTGCGGATCATCGGCAGCCGCACGACGCCCGCGTTGGCGTCGAGGAACGCCTGCAAGCGCGGCAGGCTCAGCCAGATGTTGTTGGTGTTGAAGTAGCGATGGCGAGCGACGTCCTGGAACGCGGCCTGCTCGTCGGGGGGGCACTGCGCCGACTCGCGCAGGACGAGCCGACCGTCGCGATGGCGGGCGAGGTGGCCCCCCTTCTTGTCGGCCTCGGTGCGATCCGTCACCTCCATCATGAATGCGTATCCATGTTCGACGAAATGGCCGAGGATCGCCGGGTCGATCACGGCGCCGAGGTTGTCGACGTTCGAGACGAACGCGTGCTCGTACCCGTCGGCGAGCAGGCGACCGAGCGCGCCGCTCGTCGCGAGCGCGGCGTAGAGGTTGCCGTGCCCCGGCGGGCACCATTCGAGCTGCGGATCCTTCGGCCACGCGCCGGGCGCAAACCCGTCCTTCGTGACCTTCGGGATCATGTGCTGCTCGAAGGCGACCACGAGGTCGGCGCGCGACTTCGGGTGCTTCGCGACCGCGGCGAGCGTCGCCGCGTGGGTGCTGAAGCTGTCCATCAGCACGAGCGGAATGCGATGCGTCTCCGCTTGCCGCATCACGACGTCGAGGAACGTGAGGTCGCCCTTGACCGTGAGGAGGGCTTTCGGACCCGTGAGCCCCATGCTGGTCGCGAGCCCGCCGTTCAATTTGACGAGAACCGTCTTGGCGAGCGCGCGCCGCCCGCGCTCCGCGAGCGCGGGTCCGAACGTCGTCGCGTCCGGCAGCACGCCGATCGGCTCGATCTCGCGCTCCGGGACGAGACCGGTGGCTCCGGCCACGAGCTGCGCGTAGTAGTGCTCGAACGTCTTGACGGCGAGTTCCGGGAGGCCCGCGGCGCGCATGCGCGCCGCGAAGAGCGGCAACTGGTCGCGGGAGGTCATCGCGGCGGTTGTAGCAGCTGGCTCCGCGCCCGAGAATCGCGGGCCGTCGTCGCGCTCTCACGCGGGCACGCGCGTCAGGATGTCGACCCGGCGCCGCGTGATCGAAGTCCCGCCGAGTTATCGACGATCCCCCCGGCACTTGCGGCCGGGAACGAACGATCTCGTCCGCTCGCCTTGAAGCGGCGCCCGCGCGCTGCTACGTTGCCGTCTCCGCAGCACTCTGGGGCAGTAGCTCAGCTGGGAGAGCACCACGTTCGCAACGTGGGGGTCGAGGGTTCGAACCCCTTCTGCTCCACTTCCATCCTCGAACGCCGAGTCCGCACCGGGAGTCGGGACGATCGCGTAGCCGGCCGCGTTCGCGCGATCGTCCCCGGGCTCGGCTTTCGGAAGCCGACACCGGAGGCGGATCGACCAACGAGCCCCGACGCGGGCGCCCCGGTGCTGGCCAGGTGCCATGCGATCCTCCGCGCGGTCGAGCGCCCCCCTTTCGATGCTGACCGCGCGGACGACGATGCGCCAAGATGACGCGACGCACGCCACGAGCGAAAAAAATGCGCGTCTCACGTGCGGACGGGATTGCAATGCGAGCCGCGACGTCTCTACACTCCGGACGTTCCGGTACTCCCACCTGCTGCGAGGCAGACATGTTTCACGCGCGGATCGTTTCTCCCCGTGGCTCGCTCTACGTGGCCGCCGAGGCAACGCCGTACGACCTGGAGAACCTCCGGACGCACGTGCACGACCTCCGCGCCGCCGCGAGCAGCGACACGCGCCTCGAGCTTCGCATCGATCGGCCGAGCTCGATCGCGACCTACCAACGCGTGTCGACCTTCCTGCAACGGCTCGCAGCCGAAGGCATCCAGACGAGCTTCAGCTTGTCGCCGCCGTCGGCGTCGAGTCCGCGGCCGACCGCCGCACCGAGCTTCAACGGCGTCGCACGACGCGGGTCGGCCTGTTGAGGCCGGCCCGATCGTGACGCTCTCGTGGTGCCCGGGCCTGCCCGGGCACCACGCCCGTGCCCTCCCCGCCCCCGTATCGTGCGGCGACGATCGCGCGAGGATCTCGGGAAGGACAACCGTGGGCGGCGCGGGGTAAGCGGGACGCAGCAACCGAACCGTCTCCGCTCGATCGCCGCTAAGATCTCGGGCCCGCGCGCGAACGGCGCCGGCACCTCGGGCTGCGCAACGCCGGGAGGGCCGCCGGAGGTTCGGCCCGCATTGCGTACCGCATTGCCGGCGGTGCGTTCTGCAGCCCCCGGCGCCGCGCGGTGCGCGAAAACCCTCGAAGGAAGGCCCTCCGACGCCACGGCATGTCGGTTGCTCTCACGAGAGCCATACGGAGGCACGGCATGGACCTGGTGTATCTCGGACTGATCAGCGGTTTCTTCGCGGTCTCGTGGGCGATGATCGAGATCCTCGATCGCCTGTGAGGGGGAACCGATGACGATCTTCTACGTGCTGGGCGGGGTCGTGAGTCTCGGCCTCTTCGTCTACCTCTTCGTGGCCCTTCTCAAACCGGAGCTCTTCTGATGACCACCAACGGCTTTCTGCAGGTGGGCGTGTATGTGATCGTTCTGCTCGCGCTCGCAAAGCCCCTCGGGGCCTTCATGGCGCGGGTCTACGACGGCAAGTCGACCTGGCTCTCGCCCGTCCTCGCTCCGATCGAACGCGCGATCTACCGTATCTCGGGGATCGACCCCGAGCAGGACATGACCTGGAAGACGTACGCGGTCGCGATGCTCCTCTTCAACTTCCTCGGATTGCTCGTGGTGTACGGACTGCAGCGCCTGCAGAGCGTCTTGCCGCTCAACCCGCAAGGGTTCGCCGCGGTGACCCCCGATTCGTCCTTCAATACGGCGGCGAGCTTCGCCACCAACACCAACTGGCAAGGATACGTCGGCGAAGCGACCATGAGCTACCTGACGCAGATGCTCGGACTCGCGGTGCAGAACTTCGTCTCCGCAGCGACCGGCATGGCCGTCCTGGCGGCGTTCATCCGCGGCTTCCGCAACTCGGCGACGCGAGGGATCGGCAACTTCTGGAGTGACCTCACCCGCAGCACGCTCCACATCCTGCTGCCGCTCTCGATCGTGCTCGCGCTCGTGCAGGCGTCGCAGGGCGTGGTCCAGAACTTCAGCGCCTACAAGGCGGTGCCGCTCCTCCAGACGACGTCGGTGACGTCGCCGGTCAAGGACGCCGACGGCAACCCCGTGCGCGACGGGAAGGGCGAGCCGAAGACCGAGACGACCGTCGTCACCGAGCAGACGCTCCCCATGGGGCCCGCGTCGTCGCAGATCGCGATCAAGCAGCTCGGCACGAACGGCGGCGGCTTCTTCAACGCCAACTCCGCGCATCCTTACGAAAACCCGACGCCGCTCTCGAATTTCTTCGAGATGCTGGCGCTCCTGCTGATCGCGGCGGCCCTCTGCCACACTTTCGGACAGATGGTCGGCGACACCCGCCAGGGATGGGCCGTGCTCGCCGCCATGACCGTCATCTTCGTCGTGATGGTCGGCGTCTGCGAGTGGGCGGAGTCCCGCGGCAACCCGCGGCACGCCGCGGCCGGCGCCGACGTCGTCGCGAGCGACGTCCAGCCGGGCGGCAACATGGAGGGCAAGGAGGCGCGCTTCGGCGTCGTCAACTCCGCTCTCTGGGCGACCGCCACGACCGCCGTCTCCAACGGGTCGGTGAACGCGATGCACGATTCGTTCACACCGCTCGGGGGTCTCGTGCCGCTCTTCATGATGCAGCTCGGCGAGGTCGTCTACGGCGGTGTCGGCTCCGGCCTCTACGGCATGCTGATCTTCGCCATCGTCGCAGTCTTCGTCGCCGGCCTCATGGTCGGCCGCACGCCGGAGTACCTCGGCAAGAAGATCGAGGCCTACGAGATGAAGATGGCGTCGATCATGATTCTCATCCCGCCGATCGTCGTCCTCGGCTTCACGGCCCTCGCGGTGATCACCGAGGCCGGCCTCGCGAGCCGCTTCAACAAGGGCGCGCACGGATTCAGCGAGATCCTCTACGCCTTCAGCTCGATGGGCAACAACAACGGCAGTGCTTTTGCCGGCCTCTCGGCGAACGTACCATTCTACAACACGGCCGGCGGCCTCGCGATGCTGATCTCGCGCTACTGGCTAGCGATCCCGACGCTCGCGATCGCCGGCTCGCTCGCACGGAAGAAGCACGTGCCCGCCGGTGCCGGGACGCTGCCCACCCACACGCCGCTCTTCGTGTGCATGCTCATCGGCGTCGTCATCCTCGTCGGCGTCCTCACCTTCGTACCCGCGCTCGCGCTCGGGCCGATCGTCGAGCACGTCATGCTGTACCAGTGAGTACGCAGCGCTCGTCCACGGAGAGGAAGCCATGTCCACACACGCCAGAACGCGCCCGCTTTTCGATCCCGAGATCGTCCGCGGCGCGATCGTCGCCTCGTTCACCAAGCTCGACCCGCGCCACCAGGTGCGTAACCCGGTGATGTTCGTCGTGCTGCTCGGCAGCGTACTGGCTACGACCCTGTTCTTCCAGGCGCTCGGCGGACACGGCGAGGCGCCGACCTGGTTCATCCTGACCGTATCGCTCTGGCTCTGGTTCACCCTGCTCTTCGCCAATTTCGCGGAGGCGATGGCGGAGGGGCGCGGCAAAGCGCAGGCCGACGCGCTCCGCAAGGCGCGGCGCGACATCGTGGCGCGGAAGCTCGCGAAGGCGCCGTCGAACGGCTCCTTCACGCCGGCCGACGCGCGCACGACGTCCACCACCAGCGCGGCGCTGCGCAAGGGCGACGTGGTGCTGGTCGAGGCGGGCGAGTTCGTGCCGAGCGACGGCGAGATCGTGTTGGGGATCGCGTCGGTCGACGAGAGCGCGATCACCGGCGAGAGCGCGCCCGTGATCCGCGAGGCCGGCGGCGACCGCAGCGCCGTCACCGGCGGCACCCGCGTCCTCTCGGATTGGCTCGTGATCCGCGTCACCACCGATCCCGGCGAAACCTTCCTGGATCGCATGATCGGGATGGTCGAAGGCGCCACGCGCCAGAAGACGCCCAACGAGATCGCGCTGAACATCCTCCTCGCCGGCTTCACGATCATCTTCCTGCTCGCGACCGTGACGCTGCTGCCGTTCTCGATCTACGCCGTGAACGAGGCCGGCCAAGGGATCCCCGTCACGATGACGGCCCTGACGGCGCTCCTCGTGTGCCTGATCCCGACCACCATCGGCGGCCTCCTCTCGGCAATCGGCATCGCCGGCATGGACCGCATGATCCAGGCGAACGTCATCGCGATCTCGGGCCGCGCCGTCGAGGCGGCGGGCGACGTCGACGTGCTGCTGCTCGACAAGACGGGCACGATCACGCTCGGCAACCGGCAAGCCACGGCGTTCATCCCGACCGACGGCGTCGGCCTGGACCGTCTCGCCGACGCCGCGCAGCTCGCCTCGCTCGCCGACGAAACGCCCGAGGGGCGCAGCGTCGTCGTCCTCGCCAAGGAACGATACGGCCTCCGCGAGCGCGACATCCACGCGCTCGGCGCCACGTTCGTGCCGTTCAGCGCCCAGACGCGCATGAGCGGCGTCGACTTCGACCGCCGCCACATCCGCAAGGGCTCCGCGGACGCGATCGAGGAGTACGTCGCGGCGAACGGGGGCCAGTTTCCGTCGCCCGTGCGCAGCCACGTCGAGCGCATCGCCCGCGAGGGCGGAACGCCGCTCGTCGTCGCCGACGGCCCGCAGGTGCTCGGCGTCATCCAGCTGAAGGACATCGTCAAGACCCGCATCAAGGACCGCTTCGCCGAGCTCCGCCGCATGGGCATCAAGACCGTGATGATCACGGGCGACAATCCGCTCACCGCGACGACCATCGCCGCGGAGGCCGGCGTCGACGACTTCCTCGCCCAGGCGACGCCCGAGAAGAAGCTCGAGCTCATCCGCGAGTACCAGCGCGGCGGACGCCTCGTGGCCATGACGGGCGACGGCACGAACGACGCTCCGGCGCTCGCGCAGGCGGACGTCGCAGTCGCCATGAACAGCGGAACGCAGGCCGCGAAGGAAGCCGGAAACATGGTCGATCTGGACTCGAATCCGACGAAGTTGATCGAGATCGTCGAGATCGGGAAGCAGCTCCTCATGACGCGCGGGGCGCTCACCACGTTTTCGATCGCCAACGACGTCGCCAAGTACTTCGCGATCATCCCCGCCGCCTTCGCGGGCACGTACCCCGCGCTGAGCGCCCTCGACATCATGCGCCTCACGACGCCGGAGAGCGCGATCCTGTCGGCCGTCATCTTCAACGCGCTCGTCATCATCGCCTTGATCCCGCTCGCGCTCCGTGGCGTACGTTACCGCGCCGTCGGCGCGTCGGTGCTGCTGCGCGACAACCTCCTCGTCTACGGGCTCGGCGGCATCGTCGCACCGTTCATCGGCATCAAGGCGATCGACACGG